>JAZORA010000001.1:0-6552 GCA_045656365.1 Eubacteriales bacterium
CCCGAACACCTTGTCTTGAGATACCGATCTCCTCGGCGATCTCCGCAAGGGAGTAATCCTCGTTATAATAAAGGTCGAGAACCGTGCGCTTTCGCTCGGGGAGCAGCTCACCGTAAAAATCCAGAAGATAGCCGACGTTTAGATTTTTCTCAAACATTTCTGCGACCTCCTTTTGTGGTGTAAAGCAAAACGCTTTACAAGTATACCATGCTTTTTTCGTCTTGTCAAGAGCTTTTTACAAAAAATTTTAAAATATTACAATAAAGAAAAAACGCTTTTGCCAAAAGACAAAAGCGTTTGGATGGTGCCGGTGGTCGGGGTCGAACCGACACGGTATCGCTACCACTGGATTTTGAGTCCAGCACGTCTGCCAATTCCATCACACCGGCGAATGGAACGGATAATATTATAGCATCTTCTGTGTAGAAAGTCAAGTGCTTTTTCGAAAAATCAGAAATTAATTTTCGGGTAAAGGTTTATAGGGCAGGGACACCGGTATTGGATTGCGCGTCAAAGGAGCAATGCTCAATGGTTCCCTCGTAGATCTTTTGAATGTTGGCAATCTTTTGGAAATCGTTGGGGAGCATAATGTAAGGATCCTTGGGAAGAACGATCTCCTCCGATGCCTCCAAGACCACCGCGACAAATTGCGAGCAGGTCAGCTTATATTTTCTTGGAAAACGAATTCCCATTCTCTGAGGGAGTATGCCAAGAAAATTATATTTTGCTTTCTTGTAATTCTTTTCGAAATCCTGAATGCGTCGACTGATTTTTTCGTACCCCTCGTCGCTGACCTCCAAGCAGTAAAGCGAGCAAGCGCAATGCTGATACTTGGCGAACACAAAGGCGTTCAGATTCTCTACGATGAAACCGCTGTTGAAAACGTTATGAAGCTTTCTTCTGGCATAACTATAAAACCGATCGGTCTCCTCGGTCAGCGCGATTGATGTATGAGTGTAAGCACCTCTGGTCAATCGGTAAATCATGCGGGATGGAAGGGTCTTGGTCTTGGTAAGTAAAATGTAAATGCGTTTCACCGGCTACTCCTTTATCAATCCGTATCAATAATTTGATACGGAAGCGTTTGAGGTGATTTGAAGGGCGAAAATGCTTGAGTTGATTATATCATATTTTGTCGAAAAATTCAATTCAATCGTCAAAGATTTTTAAAAATTTTTTATAAAAAACCAAAGATTCTCAATCGTTTTTTATAAATAGCTCTTTCTTTTTTGAAGGGAATATGATATAATGATAATATCTATTGATAAATTATGCCGAAAGGAGGGCGCACGTGATGACGAACATGAAAAAAGCAATGAGCCGATGGTTGGCGTTTTTCTTGCTGATCGGGATGCTTTTGTCTGTCTTGTCTCCCCTTACTTTCGCATTGGACGAGGTCGCGATGACGTCCTCGACGGAAACGGACGATGCTCTTTATGAGATGCTTCGTCCCTATTCCATCAGCTATTCCTGCACCTATGACGAATCCTCGTCCAGCGTCAAGCTGGGAGGAACGGTCAACCACGATACGATGATCACCTATCGAAACGCGACCCTTGAGGTTTATTCGATTTTGCCGAACGAGACCCTTGAGGACGTATTAAACCGAGAGGATACGGAGCCTGTGGCAAGCGCGGCACTTTCCGTTCGCTTTTCCTTCTCCATTCCCGTTCAGTATTTTCGGGAGCGCTATTCTCGTTACGCATTGGTTTTGCGGGATACCGAGGGAGTGATTTCGCTGGCGGGCGAGCCCTCATACGCAGGAATTTCCATAGGGGAAGAGGAAATTTCCCCCATCGATCGCTCCTCCTTTAAGGGGATTGGCTCGAAGCAGGTATCCATGACCGGCTCCCTGGGTGTGGGAAGCACGATTATCCCCGTGGATCTCGGACGGATGCTGCCCGAGGTTGCGCACGGGTATTTACAGGCGGTGGATCAATCCTATCGCTATTTTGATCAAGCCTACGTGGACGAATTGGATGCGAAGATCCGTTCCTATGCCGTGACGGGTACGCGGGTATACCTTCAGTTTTTGCTCTCGCCTCAGTCCGAGACGGTACTTGCGGGGGTTGCGGAGGACGGAGCGTACGCCATGCCCAATGTCTTTTCGGAAGAGGTTTATCGCCAGATCGGTGCGTGCTCGCAATTTCTTGCCCATCGTTATACGGAAAGCGGTATTGAGATCGCAGGTGTGATCGTTGGAATGAAGGTTGATCAGAAGGGAACCAACGACTGGGGAGTGCTTGGCTTTGAAGAATACGTGAGTGCATACGCCTTCTATCTGTCGGCGATTGCCAACGTATTTCGGGTGTATGATCCCTCGGTGGAGATCGTTGTTCCGTTCAGCTCGTTGAATACATATTCGTCGTCCGAGGCGGCGGTTCCTGAGGGAGACGTGAGCCCGTCGGATTTTTTGGAAGCGCTTCTTGCTCTTCTTGAGGAGAGATATACCGTCTCTTTCCCGATCACAACCATGATCGAATCCTCACTTCTTCCGCTTGAAATGACTGCCGTTTCCAAGAAGGAGGCAAACGAAAGCGAAGCAGAAGACGAGTCACCTGCTCCGCGATATCTGCCCCCCGATGAGGCGGGTGAATATTCAAGCTATCTGCAATCCTTGGAGGAGCGTTTCTCAAATGCGCCGAGCCGTTATATTTACCGATGGACACCGCCCGTCTCCTTGAAGGGAAACGAGCTTGCGTGTGCGTATGCCTATTCGTATTATCGGCTGTTGCTTGATGAAAGAGTGTCTTCCTTTGTGGTTTCCTTTGGTGACGATCCCGAGGGACGGTTATCGTCTCTTGCGCATATTTTGCGCTATATCGATACGGCGGACAGCTTTACGGTAACGAAAAATCTGCTCCCGTTTTTTGACGCGAAAAGCTGGAGTCAGGTGGTGGATGGCTTGTCTGGTGTCGATCCCGCATGGAGACGGGTCTATCAGTACAATCCCGATTGCTTTTCTTCCCCCGAATTTAAGGGAAGCTTTTCTTACTTTGAATTTTTAGACGGAAACGTGAGTGAATGGTCCTTGGGACCGAGTGTGGCGTCGATTAAATCGGGCTATTACGCCGAGGGTTCTCGAGGTCTTTGCGCGAAAATTCCCAATGTGGCGGGAGAATACGCCGAAATCATCTATGGATACGAGTACTCGGAAAATCTGGCATATACGCCCTATCTTTCGTTCCAGATGGCGCTTACCAATAGCCAAAAGTCGGGAAATCATCTTTACGAGGTTCGGCTTATTTTGGGAAATGAATCCGCTACCTATTTGGCGGAAAAGATTCTCAGCGCCAATGAAATAACGACGGTAAGCCTTGACCTTAGCGATTGGATCCGTGACGGGCAAATGCTCGACTATATCAAGATTGTCGTCCGCCCCTTGACCCAGCAGGAGGGGGAATACTCTCTTTGGCTATTCAACGTGGAGGGACACAGCACGGATCGGAGTGACGAAGAGCTTACTCGCCTGATCGAGGAGGAGCGTCTCCGCATTCGCAACGAGACCCTCAGCACGGACGAAGAGGAGAAAAAGAGCAACCCGCTTTGGCTTGTATTCGGAATCCTCCTTGGTGTTACCGCCCTTGGCGCGACCGCTTCGATCTTCTTCCGTAAGAGGGAAGGAGACGAGGAGGATCGGGCGTCGAACGATACGGAATAATTTCAATTTATTTTCCTTTGTTATGATTAAAGCAGGAAAGGAGGAAACACATGGCAGAATTTGTTCATCTTCATTTGCATAGTGAATATAGCCTTTTGGACGGCGCTTGTCGTATTTCGGAGATTCCCGAGCGAGCGAAGGAATGCGGACATACTGCCGTGGCGCTGACCGATCACGGTGTGATGTACGGCGCGGTTGCCTTTTATCGCGCCTGCAAAAAGGCGGGGATCAAGCCGATCATCGGCTGTGAGGTGTACGTTGCCTCCCGTTCTCGCTTTGAAAGAGGTGGCGGACTTGACGGTAAGTATCATCATCTGGTTCTGCTTTGTAAGAATGAGGTCGGATACAAAAATCTGCTTCATCTCGTGTCCCGAGGCTTTACAGAAGGCTTTTATTCCAAGCCACGGGTAGATCTTGATTTGCTTCGCTCACATTCCGAGGGGTTGATCTGCCTTTCCGGATGCCTTGCGGGACGGATTCCGTCCTTGCTTTTGCGCGGCGAATACGACGAAGCGGTGGAGTATGCCCGTCAGCTTTCCTCGATTTTTGGCAAGGATAATTTTTATATCGAAATCCAGAACCACGGCTTGAACGATCAGATTCAGGTTCTTCCGTCTCTCGTTCGACTGGCAGAGGAATGCTCGCTTCCGTTGGTTGCCACCAACGACTGTCATTATTTGCGTCGGGAGAATGCCCGTACCCAGGCGATCCTGATGTGTATCCAGACCAACTCCGTGATCACGGACGGTCGCCCCATCGGATTTGAGACCGACGAGTTTTACTATAAGACCGACGCCGAAATGAAGATGCTTTTCGGCAAATACGAGGGAGCGATCGAGAATACGGTAAAGATCGCCGATCGGTGCCGGTTTGACTTTTCCTTTGGAGAGCTGAAGCTGCCCAGCTTCCGTACGCCCGCGGGAAAAACCTCCGCAGAGTATTTGCGGGAGATGACCATGCGCGGCTGGGAGCGCCGACGGGCGGATGGTACGCTTACTGTGTCCAACGAAGACAAATCCAAGTATTTCGAGCGGATCGAATATGAGCTGGGCGTGATCGACAGCATGGGTTATTCCGACTACTTTTTGATCGTACAGGATTACGTTGGCTTTGCCCGATCCAAAAAGATTCCCGTGGGACCGGGAAGAGGCTCCGGGGCGGGAAGCCTTGTGGCGTTCCTGACGGGAATTACCGATATCGATCCCATTCGTTTTGATCTCCTTTTTGAGAGATTTTTGAACCCCGAACGCGTCAGTATGCCCGATATTGACGTTGATTTTTGTTACAATCGTCGGGACGAGGTCATTCGCTACATGTTCGAGCATTACGGCGAGGATCATGTCTCGCAGATCATTGCCTTCGGTACGCTTGCGGCGCGGGCGGCAATCCGTGACGTGGGGCGTGCGCTTGGCATGGCGTATGCCGACGTGGACCCCGTTGCCAAGGCGGTGCCCGCGGGACCGGGTGTGACGCTGAAGGATGCGCTGCGACTGAGTAGCGTGAAAAAGCTTTACGAGTCGTCCGACGCGGTGAAGCGGTTGATTGACACGGCACTTGAAATTGAGGGAATGCCGCGAAATATTACCGTTCACGCGGCAGGACTTGTGGTGACCGATCTCCCCGTTTCCCAGTACGTTCCCTTGGCTCTCAGCAACGAAACCGTGGTGACCCAGTTTGATATGGACACCATCGCCGAGCTGGGACTTTTGAAATTTGACTTTTTGGCGCTTCGCTATCTGACCATCGTGGACGATACCTGCCGTACGATCCGAGAGAAGAATCCGAGTTTTGATATTGAGAAAATTCCGTTTGACGATCCGGATACGTTTTCCTTGATCGCAAAGGGGGGAACCCTTGGACTTTTCCAGCTGGAGTCGGCGGGCATGAGGCAGACACTTACCGAGCTGAAGCCCGATTGCCTTGAGGATATCATTGCCGCCATTGCCCTGTACCGTCCGGGCCCCATGGATTCGATTCCTCAGTATATTGAGGCAAGACACAATCCCGATCGTGTTCAGTATGCCCACCCGCTTCTTGAGCCGATCCTGAAGTCGACCTACGGCTGTACGGTCTATCAGGAGCAGGTCATGAGTATTTTCCGTGTGATCGCGGGATATACCTACGGGCACGCCGACGTGGTGCGTCGCGCCATGTCCAAAAAGAAGGGAGACGTTCTGGCGGCAGAGCGTCAGAGCTTCCTTGAGGGCGCGGTGTCCAGGGGCGTGGAGTCGGCAGTTGCCGAAAAGCTGTTTGACGATATGGCGTCCTTTGCGAACTATGCCTTCAATAAGAGCCACGCCGCGGCGTATGCGGTGATCTCCTATCGGACGGCGTATCTGAAGGCACATTATCCGTGTGAGTATATGTCAGCGCTTCTGACCTCCGTTCTTGGCAACCTGCCAAAGCTTGCGGAGTATATTGCCGAGTGTGAAAAATACGGGATTCACGTTCTGCCTCCCGATATCAATGAAAGCCGTCTCTATTTCCACCCGAAGGATGGCAATATTGTGTTCGGTCTTTTGGCACTCAAGAACGTGGGAAAGCAGTTTATCGAATCGATCCTTCGGGAACGCAGAGATGCCCCCTTTACCGACTTTGAGGATTTTGTTCGCAGAATGGCGCCCTATGACGTGAACAAGCGAATGGTGGAGGCGCTGATCAAATCGGGCGCGTTTGACCGCTTGGGCGTGTACCGAAGCCGATTGCTTGCCTCCTATGAGGCGCTCATCGATATGATCCAAGCCAAGGATCGCAACAACGTGGCAGGACAGCTGGATATGTTTTCGGCGATCCCCAACGCCAAGGAATTGTCACCTTCCTTTGAATATCCCCTGATTCCTGATTTTTCCCTGAAGGACAAGCTGATGCTTGAGAGGGAAAGCTCGGGCATG
>JAZORA010000002.1:0-4494 GCA_045656365.1 Eubacteriales bacterium
CCTTCTCTCCCTCGTGCCCTTGGGATACGTCTTGTATCTTTGGTTTGGAAACGGAATTCCCGTTCACGGAGGACCGCTGGCTTTGATGGTGACCCTCGTCACCGTCTGCCGAGTTGCCGTCATGCTCTCCTGCCCCGCAAGGCCTACAAAAAACAAAACATCATAACCGCATGAAAACAGCCATTGGATCGAGTGGCTGTTTTTCTTTTGGGTATATCCCCCCGCAAATCGGCACATGATAATGATAATCATAATAAAAAGCCATACGATAGGGGGATGTCATGCCTGAAGGATCTACGACACACAAAGAACAAGCGAATCGGGTGAGACGGACTCTCCCACGACTTTCCTGCATAGATCCGATGGAGCTTCGAAGCATCGAGCACCTGGAGGGCGCGCTGATCGATCCTGCCGCCTACACCTACTTGGGCGCAGACGAGGACACCCTCTTCGAGCTGCTTCGGGATCTTGGAGAGGAACACTCCTCGATCCCCTTCACCGTTCTCCTTCGCTATCATCCCGCCGACCGTGACGGTGCTTTTTTGCACACACAAGCACGGGCACTTTTCCGCGCCGCCGTATACGGCAGATTTTCTCTGCTTCTGGGCGGCATTCTCAGCAATGCGGACGTACGACAAGCCATGAACGAAATTCATTCCGCCTTTTGCTTGCTGGAGCTGGAGGGGAGAGAGTTCAACGGGTATATCTCCAAGGGAATCTTGATCGATACGCCACTTTCTCTGGGTATCACCGACACGGATGGGATCGATTTTATCTGCCTTGACGTGTCAAATCTATCCCGTCTTTTCACAGGGCTTTCCCACGCCGAGTTTTGTAGCCGCAAAGACCCGACCCTTTCCGATCGTGTCCTAAATTCCACAAACACCTTTCTTTCGAATCTGTCAAGAACGGGCAGACGAGAACTCGGGAAAACGGCACGTCTTACCGAGTCGAATCCTCGGGAGGAGACGCTTCGATGGTTGAAGGATCAAAAATTTCGGGAGATTTTTTTGCCTGCCAACACCATAGAAAGGGCAAGAACGCTTCTCCCGGAGCATAACGCCCCCGATGATCCGTATACAGAAAAACGGCGATAAAAAAATAAAAAATATTTTTCCAAAAGGTATTGACAAATAAGGAAAATATGATATAATAATTAGGCACGCAAGAAACGGGAAACCGCGAAAGCGTATGCGGCGTTAGCTCAGCTGGATAGAGTGTTTGGCTACGAACCAAAAGGTCGGGGGTTCGAATCCCTTACGCCGTGCCAACAAAAAAAGTGGATGCAAAGCATCCACCTTTTTTGTTGGCACGATCTAATGTAAGGGATTCGAAGGCGGAGCGGTAGTGAATGACATGCCGGTGGCATGTCAGAGCCGCGGAGTGACCGAGCCCGCAGGCGAGACCGAATCCCTTACGCCTTTTTCTTGATAATCTTTCCTATAACTCAATTGCAAAGGTTTGCAAAATTCAAGAAGACCCCCTTACGCCTTTTTGCAAGTACGGGATCCACAGATTTTTTTGCAGAATCCCCGTTTGTTTACAACGTGTTCAAAATTTAGGTATATAATTATTATAATAATGAAACAAATCCAAACGGAAAGGTAGTATTTATGAATCAACCGCTTTCCACCGGGCGTCGTCATACGGTGTATGTTTCGGTCCTGCTGTCTATGACCGTCGCCGCTATCTTGCTTCGCTTTTTGAATCTTGCATTTTTCTTTGATGCATCGATCAATTATTACCGTCCCGATTCGTTCCTCCCCGTTCTGGAATGGATGGTTCTGACCGTCGGCGCGGTATTTTCCATTGCCTATTCGTTTTTTTCGCTTCGTAAGGAGCCAAAAACGGTTGAGAATCAGCAGCCCCGTCTTGTAAAAGTGTTCTCCGTGGTGGCAGCCGTCGGGTTTTTGTTCCTTTCGGTATCCACAATCGGATCGACGGGACCGTCTCTTGCCACCCTGCTTTCTCTGGGTGCTTGCCTTTACTTTTTATCGTTCCTCGCGAGCCAAACGAAGCCGCTTCTGCTAACACTGAGCGGACTCTGTGTGATCGTTCGCCTGATGTTGGTGTTGGCACAGTCCTACTTTGACATGACCGTCCCCATGAATTCTCCAGGCAAACTGATCCTTGAGTTGGCGTGTCTTTCGGCTATGCTCTTTTTCGTCGAGGAGCTTCGAGCGATCCTTTCTAAGGCTCGCCCCACCCTATATCCCTTTTCCTTGGGCATTACGGTGCTTCTGACGGGCACGGCGTCGATCCCCGCCCTGATCGGACACTACGCAAATGTCATTGACGTTTCCGGCGGTCTTTCCGCCCACGTTATGCTTCTCACTCTCTTCCTCTATGCGCTTTGCCGTTTTTTGCTTCTGACTCTCCGCGCTCCCGCAGAAAAGTCCCCGGTCGAAGTCGTCGAAGCCGAACAAGAGTCCCTTGAAGAGAGCACTGAAGAAGCTCCGCAGGAAAGCGATCCCCAAGTATAATCCACAAACCACCATAGGAGGCGCACATGAGCGCAAACGACCGCATTCAATGGTTTCATAAAAAGATATCCGCCAACTGCTATCCTAACGCGGCTCACATGTCCGAGCAGTTTGGAATTTCTCACCGTCAGGCTCAGCGCGACGTGGAGTTCTTGCGCAAGGAGCTTGGCGCACCGCTGGAATATTGCCCTCGCAGAAAGGGGTATTATTACGGAACGAATTACGTTCTTCCCTTGATGGTAGAAACCGAAAACGACGCCGATTATCAAGCCGTCGTTTCCAGCCTTTACGCCTTCAACGACCACACAGCCGCCCGTTCGGTCATCCAAATGCAGCTCCCTTATACCGCCACGCTGGAGATCACCGACAAAATGACGGTCATGAATCTACGCAGCTTTATCGTCGGCGAGGAGCCGCATCACCGTTACCGTTGCGAGTTCCCCAGTGTGGAGCTGTTTCTCGGCATCGTGGTTTCCGCCGACGCCGATATTCGGATCATTTCTCCCGATTGGCTCCGAAACAAGCTGGTCAGCTTTGCAAAGCGGATGCTGGAATTGAATCAGGAAATCGAGGGATAAGAAGAGGACGCCAAGTCCTCTTCCTTTTCCAAAAAAGTTTTGCAAAAAAATTTGAAAATATTTTAAAAAAGCTATTGACAATTGAAAATTATATGGTATAATATTTCTGTTATCCAAAGACAGCAGGTTCCCGTAAAGGCTTTAGCCTCCCTGCCGAGGACAGATATATGAATATTTTTTCTTTATCTTTCTTCGCGCAAGGACTATGCCTTCGGAAGAAAGTTTTTTTATTACCTGCATCAATTTCACATGGGAGGTGAAAGAAAGTGCCAAGCAAATCCATTCTCGAACAGAAGCAGGCAGTCGTTGCCGAGCTCGCTTAAAAGCTGAAGAATTCTCCTGCAGGTGTTGTTGTTAACTACCAGGGTATTACCGTGGATGCTGATACCAAGATGCGTAAGGCTCTTCGTGAGGCAGGCGTTACCTACACCGTTATGAAGAACTCTCTGACCGGCAGAGCTTGTGACGAGGTTGGTCTGGGCGATATGAAGCAGTACCTGACCGGTATGACCGCTATCGCAATCGGATCCGAAGATGCCGTTGCTCCTGCAAAGGTTCTCAAGGAATATGCTGAGAAGATCGAGTCCTTCGAAATCCTCGCAGGTTACCTTGACGGAAAGGTTGTTGACAAAGCTACCGTTGAGCAGCTCGCCAGCATTCCTTCCAAGGAAGTTCTCATTGCAAAACTTCTCGGAAGCATCAAGTCTCCTCTTTACGGACTTGCCTATGCTCTCCAGGCTGTCGTCGATCGCGACGGCGAGGCTGCACCCGCAGCAGAAGAAGCTGCTCCTGCAGCAGAAGAGGCTCAGGCTTAAGTCCTGCCTCACCAATTTATGCGTAATACGCACCACAAATTTTAATTATTCCGTTTAAGGAGGAACATGAAAATGGCATCTGAAAAGATCACTAACATTCTCGAAGAGATCAAGTCTCTTACTATCATTGAACTGGCTGACCTGGTAAAGGCAGTTGAGGACGAGTTCGGCGTATCCGCAGCAGCTCCCGTAGGCGTTGTTGCAGTAGCAGGCGCAGCAGCTCCCGCAGCAGAGGAGAAGAC
This sequence comes from Eubacteriales bacterium, assembly GCA_045656365.1. Classification (GTDB taxonomy): domain Bacteria; phylum Bacillota; class Clostridia; order Oscillospirales; family CAG-272; genus HGM12713. The sequence continues at coordinate 4,119 of JAZORA010000002.1, forward strand.
TGAGTTTGACGTAGTTCTGAAGTCCTGCGGAGCTAAGAAGCTCGACGTTATCAAGGCTGTTCGTGAGATCACCGGTCTGGGTCTGAAGGAAGCTAAGGAGATGGTTGAGGGCGCTCCCAAGACCGTTAAGGAAGGCGTTTCCAAGGACGAGGCTGAGTCTGTTAAGAAGGCTCTCGAAGAGGCTGGCGCTGAGGTTGAGGTTAAGTAATTTAACTCCCAAAGTTACCTACCAAAAAAGGATACGGAGATTTTCTCCGTACCCTTTTTCTTTTTTACCAAAAAAACGGGGCTGTCATAAGACAGCCCTATTTTTTACCAGTTGGTATTCCAGCGCTTGTTGTATTGTCCCTCCGCGGTTCGCGCAGCACGGAAATTC
>JAZORA010000003.1:0-3904 GCA_045656365.1 Eubacteriales bacterium
GTGCCGCCCCCTTTATGGTTCGGTATATGGAGAATATGATCACCTTTGCGCTGATCGCCTTTATCGCGGCGGCGATCTATCTGATCTATCTCATGTCTCTTATCGTGTGGTCTCACGGTAAGCTTCCGTTTGGCGACACGATGACCGTATATTTTCTCGCATTGTATATCATTGCGGCATTGTCCTCCTTGATGTATGTCCGTGATTACGGAAACGTGGGAAAGTACCTATATCTTTTGATCTTTATCGGCGCTTGGGTAAGTGATACCTTTGCGTATTTTACGGGCGTTTTCTTCGGCAAGCACAAGCTGATCGAGGATGTGAGCCCCAAAAAGACGATCGAGGGAAGCATTGGCGGTATTTTCTTTTGTGCCCTCGGTTATGCGGTGTTTGGACTGGTGATGGGGCGTTGGTTCGGGTTTGAGCCGAATCTTTTGTTCCTCGTCATTGCGGGTGTGATTCTTTCGATCGTATCCCAGATCGGTGACTTGATCATGTCTGTGATCAAGCGTCACTACAAAATCAAGGATTTTGGCAAGATTTTTCCCGGTCACGGCGGTATGCTGGATCGTTTTGACTCAATTTTGGCGGTATCCCTCGGACTTGGCGCGATCTGTGCCTTTGTAACCCTGACGGGAATCCAGTTGATGTAGGAGCATTGAATGAAGGAAACAATCCAAACGAAGATTGCCGTTCTTGGATCAACCGGTTCGGTTGGCGAACAAGCGCTTGACGTTGCCGAAAAGCAATCCTTTCGGGTAAGTGCCATCAGCGCGAATCGAAACGTTCAGCGAGCCGAGGAGCAGGCAAGACGCTTTCACGTAGACGCGGTAGCTATGGCAGACGAGGGCGCGGCGAAGGAGCTGAAGCTTCGTCTGGCGGATACCGATATTAAGGTCTATTGTGGTGAGGCGGGAATCTGCGAAATGATTGCGGCGGAGAAGAACGACGTGGTGTTGAACTCCATCATTGGCAAGGCAGGACTTCTTCCCACCCTTGCCGCCATCGAATCGGGCTCACGCCTGGCTCTTGCCAACAAGGAATCCCTTGTGGTGGCGGGTGAGATCGTCACGAAGCGCGCAAGAGAGAAGGGCGTGGAGATTTTGCCCGTGGACAGCGAGCATTCTGCCATCTTTCAGTGCTTGAAGGCGGGCGAGGCCAAGGAGGTTAAAAAAATCCTTCTGACGGCTTCGGGTGGCCCGTTCTTCGGTCGTAAGCCGGAGGATTTGAGGACGATGGGCGTTCGTGAGGTTCTTGCACATCCTACTTGGAAAATGGGAGCCAAGATCACCGTCGATTCGGCAACGTTAATGAACAAGGGCTTTGAAGTGATCGAGGCGGTTCATCTGTTCGGTGTACCTGCGGAACGAGTGCAGGTTGTGATCCATCGTGAGAGTATAATCCATTCTATGGTGGAATATATTGATAACAGCGTCGTAGCGCAGCTTTCGGTTCCCGATATGCGCCTTTGCGCTCAGTATGCCATTACCTATCCCAACCGAGTGGAGGCGGTGATTCCTCCGCTTGATTTGTTTACGCTCGGAAAATTGACCTTTGCCGAGCCCGATATGAAGACCTTTTCTTTGTTGGCTACGGCAATCGATTCGATCGGAAAGGGTGGGGCACTTCCCGCCGCACTGAACGCCGCCAACGAGGTAGCGGTTTCGGCATTCCTCAAGGAGAAGATCCCCTTCTACGCCATTACCGAATCGGTGAATGCTGTGGTTGCGGATATGTCCTATGCCGCCGAGGTTCACGATTTGGAGGGAATCCTCGCGTGCGATCGCGACGCAAGAGAGAGAGCCGAGCGAATCCTTAATCTCTAAAGTAAGCGACGTCCTTGTAGCGAAAAATAACAAGGAGATCAACCCATGTTTTATGTAATTATTATGCTGCTTGTGTTCGGCGTATTGGTATTCATCCATGAGTTCGGACACTTTATGACCGCTCGTCTTTGCGGCGTTTCCATTAAGGAATTTGCCGTGGGAATGGGTCCTACCGTCTTTTCTTGGAATTCCAAAAAATACGGTACAAAATACGGCTTGCGCCTTCTCCCCATCGGCGGTTTTGTCAGCATGGAGGGGGAGGATGAGGCATCAAGTGACGAGCGTGCCTTTTGTAATCAGCGAATTTGGAAGAGAGTGGCCATTGTTTTGGCGGGACCTGTGATGAATCTGGTTCTCGGCTTTCTGCTTATGACGATTCTGGTCTTTTCCCAGGGAACCTTGGTATCTACCACGATCGCGGATTTCCAAGAGGGAGCGATCTCCTCGGAGCAGCTTCAGGTTGGCGACCGTATTATCGAGGTGGACGGAACGAGAGTCCATACAGGCAATGAACTGGTGTACGAGGTCCTCAATAAGGCATACGAGCCAATTGATCTGAAGGTGGTTCGTAACGGCGAGAAGATCCTTCTGGAGGACGTTCATTTTCCTACCATGGTAGATGAGGCTTCGGGGGTCACCTTTGGGGATTACGATTTTATTCCGTACGCGGAGGAAACCAATTTACCCAATCTGCTCAAGCACTCCTATTTCCGATCGGTTTCTACCGTAAAAATGGTGTATGATTCCTTGATCGGTCTGCTTTCGGGTCGGTTTGGCATGGATGCGGTATCAGGACCCGTGGGTGTGGCGGAGGTCGTAGGCGACGCCGCCAAGCATGGAATTCAGGATTTTCTGTATATTGTGACGGTTCTTTCCATCAATTTGGGCGTATTCAATCTGATTCCGTTTCCCGCGCTGGACGGTGGACGGCTCTTGTTCCTCGGCATTGAGGCAGTTCGGAGAAAGCCACTGAACCGAGACGTGGAATCCTATATCAATTTTATCGGAATTATGATTTTATTTGCATTTATGATTTTTGTAACCGTCAAGGACGTATTTAAATTATTCGGTTAGGATGAATTATGAATTATAACAAGATCAGGCGAACGACAAATGAAATAACCATCGGCAGAAGGGCAATCGGCGGTAAGGCGCCGATTGCCATTCAGTCTATGACCAATACCGATACCCACGACAAGGAGGCGACGCTTTGCCAGATCCTTGATCTGGAGCGAGCGGGCTGTGATATCGTGCGGATCACCGTTCCTGACTTAGAGGCGGCAGAGACGATTCCTTATCTGAAGGGATCGGGGGTGCAGATCCCCATCGTTGCCGATATTCACTTTGATTATCGGGTGGCGATTCGTTCGGCAGAGCTTGGTGTGGATAAGATCCGAATCAATCCAGGGAACATCGGTGGAGAGGATCGCGTTCGCGCGGTTTGCGAAATTTGTCAGAAAAAGAACATTCCCATTCGTATTGGTGTCAATAGCGGTTCTCTTGAAAAGGAGATTCTCGCAAAATACGGTGCTCCTACCCCTGAGGCGCTTTGTGAAAGTGCCCTCTATCATGCCTCTCTGTTGGAAAAATTTGATTTTACCAACACGGTGATTTCCATTAAGGCATCGAATCCTTACGACATGATCCGCGCAAACCGTCGGCTTGCCGAGTCCTGTTCTTATCCGCTTCATTTGGGTGTGACCGAGGCGGGAAGCCGTGAGATGGGGTCAATTAAAAGTGCCGTGGGGATTGGCGCTTTGCTGGCAGACGGAATCGGTGACACGATCCGCGTTTCCTTGACGGACAACCCCGTGGAGGAGATTTTCGCGGCAAAGAAGATTCTGAAGGCGCTTTCGATCGAAGGGCAGAGCGGAATGGACATCGTGAGCTGTCCTACCTGCGGACGAACCAAGATCGACTTAATTCCCCTGGTTCGCGCCTTTGAGGAGCGCGTGAAGGCAGAGGGGCTTTCCGATCTTCCCATTCGCGTTGCCCTGATGGGGTGCGTGGTCAACGGCCCCGGTGAGGCAAGAGAAGCCGACGTGGGAATCGCAGGCGGAAAGGGAGAAGCCGTCCTC
>JAZORA010000004.1:0-8265 GCA_045656365.1 Eubacteriales bacterium
GGATACCGATTTTACCGCTTTCGTAGGTCAGACCGCCTTGGAAGAAGGCGGTATAGGGGGGGCGGAGCGGTCCGTCTGCCGAGAGCTCAATCGACGAGCCCTGCGTAAACGCGCCTGCCGCCATAATCACCTTGTCGCCATAGCCGGGCATTTCCCAAGGCTCGGGCACCACAAAGGAATCAATGGGCGAGCCCGCCTGAATTCCTCGACAGAAGGCGCAAAGTCCCTCGGGAGAACGGGTGATCACCGTCTGGATAATGTCGTATCTCGGCTCGTGCCAACGGGGCTCCACCTCAAAGCCGAGTCCCTCCTCGCCAAACACGTACGCCGCAAGGCAAGCCGTCTTAAGCGCCTGCGCCGTGGTGTGGGGAGCATAGAACAGTCCCTTAAAGAGACTCTTGTTCTGTCCAAGACTGGCGCCCACCTCCAGCCCGCAGCCAACCGAGGTCAAGCGATAGGAGGCAAGCTCCACGGCGCGGGCAGTACCCGCCACGTATCCGCCCGTCTCCGCCATACCGCCGCCCGGGTTTTTAATGAGCGAGCCAATAATCAGATCCGCGCCCACAGCGGTGGGCTCTCTCGTTTCGGTAAATTCACCGTAGCAGTTGTCCACCACCACGTATGCATGAGGACAGATCGCCTTGACCACAGGGACAAGCTCTCCGATCTGAGAAACGCTGAGGGTCTTTCGGTTCAGATATCCCTTGGAGCGCTGAATGAATACTACCTTTACCCTCTCTCCCTCCTCGCGAAGCACACGGGAAATCTCCTCCACGTTAAATTCGCCGTCAGGCGTCAGGTCGGCTTGTCTGTACTCCACCCCAAAATCACGCAGAGAGCCGTTGCCCGCCTCTCCCGCGTTTCCGATCACCTCGTCCAGGGTATCGTAGGGCTTGCCCGCCACCGAGAAGAGAATGTCACCGGGGCGAAGCAGACCGAAAAGTCCAATGGTCAGAGCTTGGGTTCCGTTGACGATCTGATGACGGACAAACGCCGCCTCCGCGCCCATCACGTCCGCCCAGATGCGGTCCAGAGTATCCCGTCCGCGGTCGTCGTAGCCGTATCCACTGGTGGGATTGAACATTGCCTCACTGACCCGATGCTCCCGAAAAGCATCCATCACCTTGTTGGTATTCTCAAAGGCGATCCGATCGATCTCGGCAAAGCGCTCCGTCAGAGCCGCCTCCGCCTGATTTGCAAGATTTACGATGGTTTCTGAAAAAATCATGTTTTTAACTCCTTAGCCTAAGTCCTTGATGAACGCAATCGCCAGATCGGCGCACGCCTGGGCGTCACCCAGATCGCAGGTCTCGACCCCCGAATGGATATAGCGGGAGGGCACGGACAAGGCGCCCGCGCGACAGCCGCCGCCCGAAAGCTGCATGGAGGAGGTATCGGTTCCTCCGTAGGGGAGGATCTCTCGCTGATAGGGGATCTTCTTCTCCTTCGCCAGCTCACAAAGGCGACCCACGATCTCCTCGTGGCAGATCACCGAGGAATCCTTGATCTTCACCGCCGCTCCGTCTCCCAAACGACATGCCATGGGCGCCGACTCGGGCACGTCTCCCGTCCCCGTCACGTCAAAGCAGAGAGCATGGGTGGGAGCAATCGAGAAGGTTGCGGGAAGCGCGCCCCGACAGCCAACCTCCTCCTGCACAGAAAAGACGTAATACACGTCGGAGGGAAGCGTCTCGTCCTTCAGCGTCTCGGCAATCGAGAGAAGAATGGCACAGCCAATGCGATCGTCCAAGGGGCGACCGCAGATCCGCTTACCCAAAAGGCGCTTCACACCGCCCTCGGCAACAAAAAAGTCTCCAACCGAAACACGGCGCTCGGCTTCCTTCTTATTCTTCGCGCCAATATCAATGTAAAAGCAGTCCGCCTTATAATCCTTGGGCTTTACCTTATCGTCGGGCACAAGCACCCCTCGAACGCCCCCCTCCGAGATCACCTCGGAATAAGCGGTGGCGGCAAAGTGGATCCCGCCCACGGGCGCGACCCGAAGCATACCGCTGTCCTCGATCACAGTAATGAGAAAACCGATCTCGTCCATGTGGGCGCAGAGCATGACCTTGTTTTCTCCCTCTCCCGTTCCCTTCTTCAGGGCGATCAGGTTGCCGAGGGCGTCAATCCGCACCTCGTCCGCAAGGGGGAGGATCAACTCCGAGAGAAGCGCCCGAATCTCCTCTTCTCTTCCCGAGACCGAAGGAGCGGTGCAAAGCTTTTGCAGTGTTGTATATAAATTCATTCTTATCTTCCTTTCCATTCTTCCATGGTCAATTCAGCGCTTCGTCCGCGCGGCGAAGCATGGCTTCCACCAGATCCCTGACCGCCCGATAATCGGCTTGGCTTGCCACGCAGGAGGGCGAGTGGAGATAGCGGGTCGGAACGGACAGTGCCAGCGTCCGCACGCCGACCCCCGTCTTGTGGATCGAGCCCGCGTCGTTTCCGCCCGACACGTACTGCTTGAGCTGAAGAGGGATTCCCTCCTCTGCCGCCACCGTCCGCGCAAAATCGATGAGTCCGCGGTCATAGATGGTGGAGCGGTCGGCAATCGAAAGCGCGCCGCCCGACGAAAGAGACGCCACCCGCTTGGCGGCAGGAGTCTCGGGCAGATCGGACACGGCGGTGCTTTCCAGCACGATGGCGGCGTGAGGAGCAAGCTTCTCCGCGACCACCTTCGCTCCCGACAGACCGATCTCCTCCCTTACGGTAAAGCAGAAATACAGATCGGCATCGATCCTCGGCAGATCCCCCGACAGGCGCTCCATGACCTGGATCATGGCGGCACAGCCCATACGGTCGTCCAGCGCCTTACCCTTCATGAGGGTGTCGTCCTTTCCAAAGGTGTAAAATTCCGAATCAAAGGTTCCGAAGCTTCCCACCGAAAGATAGGCTTCCGCCTCCTCTCTCGTGCTCGCTCCGATATCAATATAGAGCTTTTCGATGGGCGTGGGCTGATTTCTCTCTTTTTTCTTTTTGTGGTGGATCGCACGGGATGCGATCACACCGCGAACGCGGTTCTGCTCGTCACCCAGGGTCACCTTTCTTCCCTCCAGCACCGAGGGGTGGATTCCGCCCACGGTATCAAAGCGTAAATATCCGTCCTCGCAGAGCTCGGTGACCATCACGCCCACCTCGTCCATGTGCGCCGAGATCATCACCCGACGGCGATCGGGCGCCTGCTCGTCGCCGCACCGAAGAAGGGCAACCAAGTTACCCATACGGTCACGGCGAAGACTATGGCAGAGGGAACGAATCCGCCCCGCGATGGCATCAGCCACCTCCCGCTCACAGCCCGTGGGTCCAAAGAGGAGAGACAGCTCCCGAATGAGAGACAGCTCCTCTGATTTTTCCTTTTTCATGATTTCTGCCATCAGAGAAGCTCCTCCCTTCCCGCGTCGTCAAAATATTCGGCGATTTTCCGATCCCCGATAAACGCCTCCACCAAGCGTGTCAGCGCTTCGGCGTCGGCAAGGGAGATCACCTCGTTATAGGTATGCATATTTTTCAGGGGCAGTCCCACGTCTACCACGGGTACACCCCGTCCCGTCAAATGAATGGTGGGCGCGTTGGTTCCCGTAGAGGAGGGAGCGGCAATCATGGTGTGGGGAATCTCCAGATCCTCACAAAGTGCCCGCGTCATGGCGGTCAGGGTACGGTCGGTTGCCGCCGAGACCGAGATAGATACCCCCTTGCCGAGGGGAACGGTCTCGCTCTTGGGGGTGTCGGGAACCTTGGCTAAATTCACGTCAATGACCATGGCGTAATCGGGAGAGAGACGTCGTGCCGCGGGGGTCGCGCCGCCAAGGCGCGAGGTCTCCTCATAGGCGGAGAGCAGAAGCGCCACGTCTGCCGCCATCTTTTCTCTCGGCGTCCGCATAATACCAAGGGCGGCACAAGCGGCGCACGCCTTATTATCAAAGCTCTTTCCCGCAAGGCAGTCGAAAAGAAGCTCGCTATAATCGGGTGCAAAGCCAACGGGCGTACCGGGGGGAGCGATCCGTTCCAGCTCCTCCTTGGGATATCCCGTGTCGATCATCAGCTCCTCGGCGCTCGGCAGATCGTCCTCGTCACCGCTTCTCAGGTGCGGGGGCGTGGAGATGATCACACCGCGAATGGAGGTCTCTCCGTATACGATCACGTCTGCCGCCTGTAGGACGGTGGGCGAAAGTCCGCCCATCTGGGTAAGGCGCAAAAATCCGCCCTCCAGCACCTTCGTGACCATCAAGCCCACCTCGTCGAAATGGGTATCGATCAAGCAAAGAGGTGCCCCCTCTCTGCCCGACCGCTTGATCAACAGATGGTTTCCCACCGCGTCGGTCTCGATCTCATCAAAATATTCTCCCCATCTCTCACGCAAAAAATCGCCGCCGCGCCCTTCAAAGCCCGACACGGACATTCTTGCCGCCAGAGACAGAATCTCTTCCTTCAGTTGTTGTTTCATGGTTTACTCCGTTAGTTTCCCCAATATTTTTTGTCAAGGCTACGGTATTGGATCGCCTCGGCAATGTGCTTCGCGCCAATGATCTCCGCTCCATCCAAATCCGCAATGGTTCTTGCCACACGCATCACGCGGTCGTAGCCTCTTGCCGACATTCCCATTTTCTCATACGCCGCCTTGAGAAGCGCCTGCGCCGCGGTATCGGCTACACAGTATTTACGGATCGACGCCGAGTCAAGCTGGGCGTTGCAGTAAATCCCCGACTCGCCCTTCATTCGGGATGCGGCAAGGTCACGGGCGCGGCAAACACGCCGGCGAATGGTTGCCGAGGTCTCCTCCTCTCCGCTTGCCCCCGACAGCTCGTCGTAGGAAAGAGAGGGAAGCTCGATCTGAATGTCGATTCGGTCCAGCATCGGTCCGCTGATCTTGGAAATATACCGTTTGACCTCCAGAGGACTGCAGGTACAGGGCTTGGTGGGATGTCCGAAATAGCCGCATCGACAGGGGTTCATTGCCCCCACCAGCATAAAGGAGCAGGGATATGTAACCCGTCCGTTGGCACGGGTAATGGTAACCCGACGATCCTCCAGAGGCTGACGGAGCGCGTCGGTCACCTGCTTCGGGAATTCGGGTAATTCGTCAAGGAACAGAACGCCGTTGTGGGCGAGAGATACCTCGCCGGGCAGAGGGTTTACGCCTCCTCCCACAAGGCTGACGGCGCTCATGGTATGGTGCGGTGAGCGGAAGGGTCTTGCCGCAAGAAGAGAAACTCCCTCGGGCAGCGTTCCCGCCACCGAATGAACCTTGGTGCTTTCAATGGCTTCCTCAAAGGTCATGGGAGGAAGAATGGACGAGATCCGCTTGGACAGCATGGATTTTCCCGTACCGGGAGGTCCGATGAGCAGCACGTTATGTCCGCCCGCCGCGGCAATCTCCAGGGCTCGCTTCGCCATGCTCTGTCCCCGTACGTCGGAAAAATCCAGATTCGTCTGCGTCACAGCGTTCTCAAACGCCTCGCGAGCGGGCTCTACGGGCCGGAGGGGCTTCTCACCGTTCAGGTGTGCCACAAGATCCGCCATGGATTCTACGCCAAAGACACGAATTCCCTCCACAGCCGCCGCTTCTCCCGCGCACTCCATGGGGGCGTAAAATTCCCGAAATCCCGCGTTTCTCGCCGCCACGCACATGCAGAGCGTTCCGCGAACGGGACGGAGCTTGCCCGAAAGAGACAGCTCACCCACGAAGCAGCGCCCCGAAAAATCGGTCTCGTGCTTGACGATCCCTCCGCAACGGAGGATACCCAGAAGAATCGCCACGTCAAAGGCAGAGCCTTCCTTCCGTCGGTCGGCGGGGGCTAAATTGAGGGTCAACTCCAACGCGGGAAAGCGATAGCCGCTATTCTCACACGCGGTCCGCACTCGCTCCTTTGCCTCCTTGACGGCAAGGTCGGGCAGACCCACCAGCTCAAAGGCGGGAATCCGCGATTGCGCATTACATTCGACCGTTACGATATATCCGTCGATCCCCAAAAGACCCGCGCTAAAGATCGTTGAAAGCATCCTTTATTTTCTCCCCTCTCTCTTTAAAAATCATACGAACGACAATTCAAAAAGAGCACAAATCATACATTTCTATTTTACCACAGTTTTCTCGGTTTTACAAGTCTTCCCTTCGCTTTCGGGAAAAAGATTTCAAATTGCAAGAATAAATAACGTCTCTCATCGGGTCGGCGCCCTCGACGACCCAAGGGAACAATGAATTTTGTGCGAATGATATTTGATTGGTTTAATTAATTTAATTAAAATTAATATGCTTTTATCAAATTTGTTTTCATTTCACGGGTCGTCGAGGCGCCGACCCCTACCGAGAATGGTAGAAGCCCCAAGCCGAGCATAAATTTTACCATTCCGCAGGAGGGGAAAAACAGTCGAAGGAACACGGAATGCTATTGAGCCAAAGGCTCCACTCGGGGGGGAGCTGTCAGCCGAGTTTTCATTAGAAAACTCGCAACGGAGCGAAACGGAGTATGTAGCTGACCGAGAGGGGTTACTTATTTCTTTATTTAAAAAAGCCTTCCCCGCCGAGGAAGGCTAATCCTGTAAGTGCAAACATGGCACTTTTGAAACAAATGATTTTTATATATGATTGCAGGTGGATGGTTCTTGTTGAAAAAGAATAATTTTGCATGGTTTTCCGATCTTTTCACAATAGCGAATCACCGAGCGGGTTCCTGCGGATTTCCCATCCCAGAACGCCAAAACGGAATCTGCGTAATCTACAATTTGCTTGTTGCGAACGATCGGAGCGGCTTTTCCGTATATCTGATATTGAGGCAAAAATTCCGTCAACTTAATCGCGTGTGCTCTGGCGAATTGGACAGCGGATTGGTCAATCCCTTTAGCGCCGCCCGAAACGATTTCCGTACAATCCTCTGGAAGATAGGCTTCCAAATTTTCGATGTGAAGATTTCTGGATCCGATTACGGCAATTTTCATAGTTCCCTCGCAAAAAATCAAGAAATTTGGTTTTTTCGGTCTTAAAAATCGCACAAGCCTTTTCGCAGAAACAAAAAAGGTGCGCCAACCAAAGTCAACGCACCGAAAAACGCAAACCCCGATTGTCGCCAAACAAATCGAATAGAGATACTCCGTATACTCTAAACCCTGGAATTTGCATTTTTACCAAATTCATAGGATTTAGAGTAAGCCGAAAAAAGGTACATTATCCCTATAACGGAAAATACCTCATACACGTTATTCGATTTGTTTGGCATTTATATTATACCACATATCAATAAAAAAATCAAGAGAGTTCAAAAAAATGATGAAGAGGAAAGAGTGTTTCAACCTCGTTCATAAAATCCCACGCATGCTCATACAATATAGCAATCGAAAAACAAAAAAAGAAGAAAGGAGATCCTATGCGTACCGTCCGAACCCATCGTTTTCTTTTTCCCATTCTTCTTCTGACTTTCTCGCTTCTCCTTTCCTCCTGCGCGCTTTCAATCCCAAAGGAAGAGACGCAAACCGAAGCCGTCGATTCCGTCCCCACCTTGACCTTTGACGGTCGGCGTTACCGTTATTCGGGAAACGCCTCGGATATCGCGGTGGAGGGAGATTCTCTGACCATTCAAAGGGCAGGTGTCTACCGTCTCTCGGGAACTCTCTCCGACGGGGTGCTCCGTGTGGACGTATCGCGGGGCGAGACCGTTCACCTGATCCTCGACGGTGTCTCGATCTCCTCCTCCCGCGCCATACCCTTGGAGATCCGCTCCGCCGCCTGCGTGATTTTAGAGCTTGCCGACGGCTCGGTCAACACCATATCCGACTTTGCCACCGAGACGGGTATTCTCTCCGTGCTGAATGCTTTGGCATTCGTTTGGGTGGGACTGTTGCTCTTCTTCGGTATGATGGTAACCCACGATTACAGCATCGGTAAAAACGTATTGACCACTCTCGGAACGATTTTGGGTATGGTGTGCATTATGTTCATTGCGATCCTGTTCTCCACCTTGCTTGGAAAACTTGTAAGCTTTGTAACCAACATCGTAACCGAAATTCAGTACCGAATGTAAACAGATTAGGAGGAAGATGTTACAATGAAAATGAAAAAAATAATATCCGCACTCTTAGCTGTTCTGATGTTGATGAGCACATTGGTTCTCGTAATCGCTGCAGAAGAAGAAACAGAAAACGAAAACGAGTTCACCATTCCTGAGTATACCTACATTACCAACAGCTATACTTCGCTGATGAAGCCTAACCCCGATTATGAGTCGAAGAATCCGAAAAACAGCGATAAATACCTGTATCAGACCGGAG
>JAZORA010000005.1:0-2233 GCA_045656365.1 Eubacteriales bacterium
CGGCTTTTTTGCGAGAACGCCGAATCCCGAGCAGGGAACGTCGCAGAGCACACGGTCAGCGGAAGCTTCCATCTGGGGAAGAAAATTCCGTCCGTCCGAAACCAATGCCGACAGAATAGTTATGCCCAATCTTTTCCCGCCCGATTCAATCAGCGGGAGCTTTTTTTGATGGAGATCGTAGGAGAAGATCTCTCCCTTGTTTCTCATGCGGATCGCCGAGCCAAAGGTTTTGGAGCCGGGACAGGCACAGAGATCCATCATGCGATCGTCAGGCTCGGCGCCCAGCGCCTCCACACAGATCTGGGAAGCCTCATCCTGCACGAAGAAGAAGCCCTCCTCAAAGCCGTAGAGAGAGCGTACCGCTCCGCGGACGGTCAGTCCCGTGGGGGAAATCTCGGTGAGATGTGCCTCGGGAATGTGTGCGGCAAGCTCCCGGCGGGAGATCTTCAGGGTGTTGACCGAGAGGGTCGTGGGTGGGGTGCGGTCAAAGGCGCGAAGGATCGATTCGCATCGCTCCATGCCAAAGATCGAAAGAAGCTTTTCGGCAAGAGGAAGTCCTATCGAATAGGTGACCGACAGATAGCCGAGGGGGTCTTTCTCCCGATTGGGCTGTGGAATCGACGGATTCCGTGTGTAGGCTCGCAGAATGGCGTTGACAAAGCCCGATGTCTTGCGGGACACCAGAGAAACGCTTTCGTTGATGGCGGCGTGGGGCGGGATGCGATCCAGATAGATCAACTGATACAGTCCCAGCCGCAGTGCCGTACGAACGGGAAGATCCAGCGCGTCGTTCGGACGGTTCGACAGGTGCGCGATGGCATGATCCAGTGTCAGGCGCTTTTCGGTAACGCCGTAGACCAGCGTGGAGCAAAGTGCCCGATCGGCATCTGAAAGAGAGGAGGCGCTAAGGGCGTGATCCAGTGCCAGATTCAGAAATTGATCGTTGGTCTCCGCCTTTTGCAACAGAGAAAACGCAAGCTGTCTTGCCGTCATAGCGACTCCTTTCGATAAAATCAATCAACAATCAAACGGAACATACGGTTTAGTTTCTTCGTCTGCCGTTTGCCAGAACGATAAGACGCAGAAGGGTCAAAAGAGAGGTGACAAGCGCCGCGACGTAGGTCATGGCGGCGGCGGTCAGTACCTGTCGCGCCGCACCCTGCTCGTCTTCGGTCAGCATGCCCGAGGTGGAAAGCACCTTCATGGCTCTGCCCGAGGCATTGAACTCCACGGGGAGCGTTGCCAGCTGAAAGAGGGCGACGGTGGCGTAAAGAAGGATTCCTACCAGCATCAGATAGTCGCTGGCGAAGAGCATGCCAATGAAAAACATGGGAATTGCCAGCATGGAGCCAAAGCGGGTGGCGGGAATGATCAGCGCGCGAAACCGCATGGGAAGATAATTCTTCGCGTACTGTACGGCGTGTCCCGCCTCGTGGGCGGCAACACCGATGGCGGCGGCACTCTTGGAATCGTGAACGGCATCGGAAAGACGGATCACGTTCGCGCGGGGATCAAAATGATCGTTCAGCTTTCCGCGGATATGCTCGATCTTTACGTGAGAAAGTCCGTGCTCATCCAGAATCCGACGAGCCGCCTCGGCGCCCGTCATCCCCTTCCTCGTAGGGAAGGAGGAATATTTTTTATAGGTGGAATTCACCTTCATCTGTGCCCAAATCGAAAAGATAAGGGCGGGGAGGACGATCAGAATCGTCCAGTCAAAGCGAAATAATCCAAAAAGCATATTGTTTACCTCATGTGATCGGTCAGGAAAGAATATCTCCCTCGGAGATCTTCCGTCCGCGAATGAAATCCACTGCCCGCATACGGGATTTTCCCTCGGGCAGAACGCCCGTCAGACGAATGGAGCCCCGACGGCAGGCAACCACGATGCCGTCCTCAAGAGAAAGAACCTCGCCCACCTTATCGTGTTGGCTTTCTTCCTCCACGATCCGAGCTTCGGTGATCTTCAAAAGCTTACCGTCTGCCGTGTGGGTAAAAGCAAGGGGAATGGGGGAGAGGGCGCGGATGCGGTTGTGAAGGGAGCGTGCGTCGGTATCAAAGGAGAGGGCGCAGTCCTCCTTCAGGATCTTTGCCGCGTAGGTGGCAAGAGACTCGTCCTGAGGGATTCGGGGGGCGTTTCCGTCCTTGAGAGCATCCAGCGTCTCGACGATCAGCTCCGCACCGCAAAGACCCAGCTTATCGTGGATCGTCTCAAAATTATCGTTTTCTTCAA
>JAZORA010000006.1:0-3700 GCA_045656365.1 Eubacteriales bacterium
TTCTGAAAAATCAAGAAAAATCCTACTTTCTTTGAAAAGAAAGTAGGCAAAGAAACTTTCATCTAAAAAAATTTTGCAATTTTTTAGCTTTGCTTTCTGTTGCTACTTTAAAGAAAAGTAAGCGCGTTGCGGATCATCTCTACCGATTTTGCAACGCGCTTCTTAAAAATGTACGAAATAACGCGAACGATCAAAGACCGAGCTTGGACTTGAGCTCCTCTGCCATATCGGTCTTTTCCCAAGGCAGATCAATATCCTCACGTCCCATATGACCATATGCCGCCGTCTGGCAGTAGATGGGACGACGAAGATCAAAGCGCTTAATAATGGCGGCAGGACGAAGATCGAAGAGCTCGCTGACTGCTTCGGAAATCTTCTGCTCGTCTACCTTGCTCGTTCCAAAGGTATCGATCATCACCGATACGGGCTTTGCCACACCGATTGCATATGCCACCTGAACCTCGCAACGGTCGGCAATACCTGCCGCTACCACGTTCTTAGCAATATAACGGGCGGCGTAAGATGCCGAACGGTCCACCTTCGTTGGGTCCTTACCCGAGAACGCGCCGCCTCCGTGACGTGCGTATCCGCCGTAGGTATCGACAATGATCTTTCTACCCGTCAGACCCGTGTCTCCTGCGGGACCGCCTACAACAAAGCGACCCGTGGGGTTCACGTAGATCTTGGTTGTCTCGTCCATCAGACCATCGGGGATAATGGGACGAATTACCTCGCGGATCACATCCTCGCGGATCTGGGCAAGCTCAACCTCTGCGCTATGCTGAGACGAAATGACCACCGTATCCACGCGAACAGGCTGATCGTCGTGGTATTCTACCGTTACCTGCGTCTTTCCGTCGGGACGGAGATAGTCCAGCGTTCCGTTCTTTCTGACCTCGGTCAGGCGAAGCGCCAGCTTGTGCGCCAGCGAAATAGGAAGGGGCATCAGCTCCTTGGTCTCGTTACAAGCATAGCCGAACATGAGTCCCTGATCTCCCGCACCCGTATCCAGACCATCGTCCATTTCTCCCTCTTTTGCCTCGAGAGACTTGTCCACACCCATGGCAATGTCAGGAGACTGCTCGTGAATCGAGCTGATGACCGCACAGCTATCACAGTCAAAGCCGTATTTTGCGCGAGTATAACCGATTTCACGAACGGTCTCTCGTACCACAGTCTGGATATCTACGTATGCCTTGGTGGTGATCTCTCCCATGACGGTCACAAGTCCCGTGGTACAGAAGGTCTCGCATGCCACGCGAGACATGGGATCCTGACGAAGCATCTCGTCCAAGATCGCATCGGAAATCTTGTCACTGATTTTATCGGGATGTCCTTCGGTCACCGATTCCGACGTAAACAATACTTTTTTCATGATGTTTATCCTCATTTCGCTAAAATTTACAATAAAAAAATCCCCGCTCACCGGAGATTTCGTTTCTCATCTTTCGGAATTAGCACCTTACCCTTGGGCAGGTTGCCGTGGTTACATTGTGCCTGTCTCTCCACCACTCTTGATAAGACAAATATTTGATTACCAACAGTAAGTATATCATAAAGCAGAGCCGATTGCAAGACTTTTTTCGCAAATCGGCTCTGTTTTTCTCATTTTTACGCAAAAATTGCGACGGCGCCATAGGTAATGAGGGTCACGATCACACCTGCGATCATAACGCCTAAGAGACAAGAAAGGAATGCCTTCCAGAATTTCATGTCGATCATGGCGGCAACCAGTGATCCCGTCCATGCGCCCGTTACGGGGAGCGGAACGGCAACGAAGAGACAAACGCCCCAAAAAGAGTATTTTTCGATCTGCGCTCTTCTCTTCTCCACTCGCTTTAAAAGAAAATTAGCAATTTTGTTAAAGAACTGGATCTTCGAGCGTGACATCCAACCAATTACCGCTTTGATTAAGAGCAAAATAAAGGGTACGGGAATCATATTTCCAAGCACACTCAGGAGATAGCTCTGCCACCAAGGCATGCCAAAGATCGCGCCCATGGGGATCGCGCCTCTCAGCTCAATGATCGGGATCATGGAGCAAAACAGGACGCAAAGCTCCTCCCCTACCGTATTCAAAAAGAAGTCACGAATGGCGTTGACGATGGAATCCAGCATAAAGATTCTCCTTTTTTATTTCAATACAAACAAAACAATTGCCATAGATATTCCGATAATTACCAAAGAAATCAAGGTCACAACCAGAGATCTTCCGCTCTTTTTCGAGGGGATCGATTCCGAGTTGGAACTTGGCAAAAGTTTCGCTCTTTTCAAAATTTTTGACAATGGTTTATACAATAGCAGCACGATACCTGCGTTGAGCGTTGCCTTGACGAAATTAAAGGGCAAAAGCAGCTTGGGAATCAGCGCCGCCACGTCGGAAACCGAAACACCCATATAATAGGGTGTCACCAAAAGATTTGCAAGTACCATCACCGCCGTTACGGAAAAAACACCCGAAATCAACCCTATAATGGCACCGTAAAAGCTTTTTTTGTATTTATAGATCAATCCTGTCACCATTGAAAAAGTAACAGAGGACAACATGTTCATAATCAAACCGTAAACTCCCGTCGTGCTATGGGAAATCAACTCAAGAAACGGAACGAGCACGGCAATACCAAGACCTCCCAGAGGTCCTAATAGCAACGTAGCCAACACGATCGCGGAGTCTTTAATTTCAAGAGACAAGAACAGGACCGGCAGCTTAATATAGGTCAGGACAAACGCTAAGGCGCAAAACATCGCCAACACCGATAAGCGTTTGACATTAAAATTTCGATGGTTGGTTTTCATAAAAAATCTCCCTTATGTAAAAATAGGGAGAAGATACTCGGACTATAACTTTATGACGCATATCTTCTCTC
Organism: Eubacteriales bacterium; assembly: GCA_045656365.1. GTDB lineage: Bacteria > Bacillota > Clostridia > Oscillospirales > CAG-272 > HGM12713. Next base: position 2,868 of record JAZORA010000006.1, read on the forward strand.
ATCCGGACTTTACCGTCGGCACAGGAATCTCACCTGTTCGGCTCTTTCGAGTTCGCGGGCTTTACCGCCGGTATGGAATTACACCAATCCCCAAAGATTTTATACGGATTTTTATACAAACCCGTATTTTGAAATTCAGCATCGGGAATTAAATTCCCGATGCTGAAAAGAATTTCAAACAAACTTATGCAAGAATGTTGGAAACGACGCCGGAACCAACGGTTCTACCACCCTCACGGATAGCGAAACGCAGACCCTCTTCGCAAGCGATGGGGGTGATCAGCTCAACAGTCATATCAACGTTGTCGCCAGGGCGGCACATATCAACGCCTGCGGGCAGCTCGATAACACCGGTAACGTCGGTAGTTCTGAAGTAGAACTGAGGTCTGTAACCAGCGAAGAAGGGCTTCTTACGGCCGCCTTCCTTCTCGGTCAGAACGTAAACGTGTCCTACGAACTTGGTGTGGGGCTTTACAGAGCCAACCTTACAGAGAACCTGTCCACGCTCGATCTCGTCCTTTGCAACACCACGGAGAAGTACACCGATGTTATCACCAGCTTCACCCTGATCGAGGAGCTTACGGAACATTTCTACGCCTGTAACTACTGTAGACTTCTTCTCGTCTGCGATACCTACGAGCTCAACTGTTTCGCCAACCTTAACGATACCTCTTTCTACTCTACCTGTTGCAACTGTACCACGACCGGTGATCGAGAATACGTCTTCAACGGGCATTAAGAAGGGCTTATCTGTTGCACGCTCGGGTGTGGGGATGTAGCTGTCTACTGCGTCCATAAGCTCGAATATAGCTTTGCACCAGTCGTTTGCATTT
>JAZORA010000007.1:0-5335 GCA_045656365.1 Eubacteriales bacterium
ACATGGCTACGATCCGACTTCAAGGCAAACCGACAAAAGCCCCTCTCTCTCCCCCGTGATCTTCCCCTCCAGCGTATACGAATAGGGTGCGTAGCGAAACCTTTTCCGAGGATCCTCCGACGCCTCGTAATCCTTTTGTGCCAAGGGAAACAGCCGCTCCTTACAAAACACCTCGGCACGCTCGCCGATCTCTCGGTAAAAGCTTGATATTTTTTCGGCTTCCTCCCACAAAGGCAAGGAAATTCGGTAAGAAAGCACCTCTACACCCAAAACACGCAAATGCTCGGATCGAACGTAGGAGCACAAACGGGAACCCATAGAAATCATAGAAATACCGTCGCCATTTTCACGGCGATCTCCTCCAATCATTTTGTCATTTTCCATTTACATTGTATTTCGTTTTCCAAATCCTTATACCCTCAAGCGCCATGAGAATATTTTACAAAGTCGAATCAAAAAACGAGCATTCGATCAAAAAAATCGAATGCTCGTTTTTTATTTTCAGTTTGCTCGATCAATTCAGCGTGCCGTCCTCCACGGTAAACATGCGCGCCACACGGTCGGCAAGTGCGGGATATCCTTTCAGCTCGGGATCCTCAGCGATCAATCCGCGCGCCTCCCGGAAGGCGGTCTTGAGGAGTCCCGTGTCGTCGCAAAGCTCTGCCAGACGGAAGCGAACCCCTCCGCTTTGACGGACTCCGCTCTCTCCGCTATTGCGCAAAAAGTCGCCCGGTCCTCTCATTTCCAAATCGCGTTCGGCAATGACAAAGCCGTCGTAGCAACTACGCATGATCTGCAAGCGATCGTGTGCGCTTCCCTCCTCGCCTGCCGCCTCGGATACCAGAACGCAATAGGACTTTCTCTTTCCGCGTCCCACGCGTCCCCGAAGCTGATGTAGCTGAGAAAGGCCGAAGCGATCGGCGTTTTCCACGATCATCAGACAAGCGTTCGGCACGTTCACTCCCACCTCAATAACGGTAGTGGACACCAGTACCTGAATCCGTCCCGCGGCAAATTCCTGCATGATCTCGTCCTTTTCTCGGCTCTTCTGACGTCCGTGCAAAAAGGCGATCGAAAGCGCGGGAAAGCGTTCCTTTAATTCCTCGGCGTATCCAACCGCCGATTTCAAGGGAAGGGTCCGTCTGAGAACGCCCTCGGAATCAATTTCGTCCAGTGTCACGTCCGCTTCCTCGTCCTCCCGCTCCTCTACGGCGGGACACACGATATAGACCTGTCCTCCCTCGGCGGTCTGCTTGAGGATAAAGCCGTCCAGCCGCTCCCGATAGCTCTCGTCCACCACGAAGGTATCTACTCTCTGTCTGCCAGGGGGCATCTCGTCCACCGTGGAAATATCCAGATCGCCGTACATTGCCAGCGCCAACGATCGGGGAATGGGCGTGGCGCTCATCACCAGCGTGTGAGAAAGCGCGTTCTTTTCCGCCAGAATCGCTCGCTGATTCACCCCAAAGCGATGCTGCTCATCGGTAACCACCAGTCCCGGCGCGGCAAAGGAAACCCCTTCGCTAAGAAGCGCCTGTGTGCCGATGACGACTTGGATCCGATCTCTCGGATCAGCGGCGGAAAGCCCCGTCTGAATTCGCCGTTTTTCGGCGGCGCTCACCGCGCCCACCAGCAGCTCACACCGAACACCGAGGGGAGAAAACAGCGCGCTGATCTCCGCGTGATGCTGTCTTGCCAGAATCTCGGTAGGTGCCATCAATGCCGCCTGCCGTCCGTTTTGTACGGCGATCCACATAGCCGCCGCCGCGCAAATCGTTTTTCCACAGCCCACGTCGCCCACCACCAGACGGTTCATTGCCCGATCCTTTGCCATATCGGCGCGGATCTGGTCGATCACCCGTTGCTGAGCTCCCGTCAGACGATAAGGAAGAGAGTCGGTCAATGCCGAAACATCCCCATCGGGACAAGGGATCGCGGGGGTATGCTCCCGCTTGGAGCCCGCCATGGAAAGCCCCAACGCAAAGGTGAAAAATTCATCAAAGATCAATCGTTTTTTCGCCGCCGCCAACGCCACGAAGCTGTCGGGCATGTGAATGTGCCGCAGGGCGTAGGAAGAAAGACAGAGCCGATTCCGCAAACGAATCTCGTCGGGAAGCCAATCCTCCCCCTCCTCGTCTCGGGCGGCGATCACCATTGCCGCCTTCATATCCTTGGCGATCTGCTTTCCCGTGATCCCCTCGGTGAGAGGATAGACGGGACAGAGCGGCGGAAGCTCCCTTCCGTCCTGCCAGGGCTCATAGGCGGGTGAGTTGAGGAAATAACGGGTCCCCTTGCGCTCCACCTTCCCATAAAAGCGAAACTCCGCGCCGGGCGTAAAGACGTTCTTTAAAAACTCCTGATTGTAGAAGGTGATCTCCGCACTGCCGCTTTCGTCGTATGCGCGGAACTTGAGCAGCGACATCCTTCCGCGGATGCGATGGCTCTTGGGCTCGGTGGCAACGGTCAGGACGAGGGAGTGCTTTCCCTCCCCCTCACAATCGGAAAGCAGGCGAACGTTTCCCCGATCCTCGTATCCACGCGGATAATGCGCCAAGAGATCTCCCACCGTCCGCACGCCCAGACGTGCGTAAGCGGCGGCACGGACGTTTCCTACGCCGTAAAGCTTTTTAATATCGGTATTCATTCACACCCTCCTTTCCGGATTTATGCCTATGCTGATTGATATTATTATACTACCTTTCGGGACTGCCGTCAAGAGCGATCCGACTTTCAGGTGGCGCGTCACACTCAAAAATTCACCGATTTTTCACAAAAAAGCGACCCGATCCCATTTTTAGATATTGACATTTGTAAAAATGTGCGTTATAATAAAAAAGAATCATAAATACGGAGGTTTCTCATGAAAAAAATTCTTGCGCTTGCGCTTGCCGCCCTGCTTCTCGTTTCTTTGGTTGCATGTGGCGAAAAAGATGATGATAATACCGACGCTCCCAAGGAAAGCGAAGCCGTTGCGGAGCAAAACATTTATAACAACTTCACTTACGCCGTAAACGACGAGGGTAACTACGAAATTATCAAATACACCTACACGGGCGCAGATCTTCTGGATATTGAGATCCCCTCGGAGATCAACGGAAGACCCGTAACCGGAATCGGTGAGGAAGCCTTCAAGGCTTGTGCCACCATCAAGTCGGTAAAGATTCCCGAGTCGGTTACCTACATTTCCAATTACGCGTTCTATGATTGCGATGCCCTGACTGCCATCTCGATCCCCAAGTCGGTCAAGACCATTGGCATGGGCGCATTCCAGAATTGCTCTGAGCTGACGTCCGTAACCCTGACCGATTCGGTCGTCACCATTGGGGACTTTGCCTTCCTGAACTGCGAGAAGCTGGAGACCATCGAGCTGTTCGAGAATCTTACGGCCATCGGTGCCAGCGCGTTTGAGGGCTGCAAGGCATTGACCGAGATCACCATTCCCACCACCGTTACGAAGTTGGGCGAATGTGCGTTCTACAAGTGCTCTGCTCTGGCAGACGTTACCGCTCTTGGCACGAAGCTGACCGAGATCGGCAAGATCGCCTTCAACCAGTGCGCGGATACGTTGACCATCGTTGTAACCGAGGAATCGGCTATGGCAGTTTACGCGGAAGCAAACGAATACAACTACGAATTTCCCGTTGTTGAAGAATAAAAAGTAAAACAAAAAAAGAGACTCGATTCCATCGAGTCTCTTTTTTTGTTTCAAGCGCGAATCAGCTCGAGAAGCTCCTCTTCGGTCATACCGAAGATATATTGCTCCACGCGCACCGTCGAGATCACCTCCGCAAGTTCCGAGAAGGAAACGCCCACAAGACGTCTCTCCAGCTCCTCCACAGGCTCAACGCCAAAAAAATCGCCCTCGATCTTCAAGCCTTCGATTCCCTCGTTTCTCATCTCCAGACGAATCTCCACCGTGCCAAAATCGTACCGCTTTTTCTTGTGAATTTGATAGGCTGACAAATACCCGCGTTCGGGATACAACCATGCCTCCGACTCATTCCGACGGCGAAGCGTCTCAATTTGCTCATTCCAAGGAGGATTGGAAAGGACCTCGGGCCGATACCGCCCGATAACAAACCCGGCGATCTTCTCAATAAAATCCGCCATCGTCACGTCCGCGGGAAGCAAGGGCTTCAGGTTGGTTACGCGAGAACGGGTCGAGCGAATCGCCTTGGCTCTCAGCTTTTCCTCGTCTACGTTCAAAACCTCGTCAAGAACGTCAAGATCGCTGTCAAACAGAAGCGTACCGTGATGCAACGTCCGTCCATTCGCCGAATATTGGGCATTTCCCGAGAATTTTTTCCCGTCCGTCAAAAGATCGTTTCGTCCCGATAAGGTAGCAACGATCCCCATTTCTCCAAGTGCCGCCAGAATGGGCGCGGTAAAATACGCAAAGTCCAGTCCCCCACCGCCCCGCTCGGAGGAAAGAAAGCTAAAATTCAGATTTCCGCCGTCATGATAGACCGCGCCGCCCCCCGTAATGCGTCGGGCAACCCGAATGTCACGCTCCCGTACGGCTTCCAAATTCAGCTCCGCATAAACGTTCTGGTTTTTTCCAACCACCACCGTAGGGGAATTTTGCCAAAGCAAAAACACGTCATCCTGCTCATATCGGAAGAAATATTCCTCGATCGCCAGATTCAGATAGGGGTCCTTCGTGTCCAGAATTAAAAATTTCATAGCCTATATACGAACATACATCGGGCGCGAACGCCCGATGTATATTCTTTTTTCTATATTTTGAATGGGAACTTGCCGAGAATCTTACAGACCCTTCTTTGCGCGATCTACCTTTTCGATATCGGTAAAGTTGTTGGTAGGAACGTATCCCGGAATGGGCATGATCTTCTCGTGCAGTGCATCGATGATCCAATCTGCCTGCGGGAAGAAGTGCTTCTCCAGCTCGAACGCGGGCGTGATCCAGTTACGGGAACCAACGACCACAGCAGGTCCGTCCAGATAATCGAAGCACATTTCGGTAATGTTGGACGCCATGTCTCTCATGACGGAGTTTCTCTCGCAAGCGTCGCCTACGAAGAGAATCTTACCGGTCTTCTTTACGGACTCGATCACCTTCTCATAGTTGAAGGGAACAATGGAGCGTGCGTCGATGATCTCTGCGGAAATGCCGTACTTTTCTTCCAGAATCTTAGCGGCCTCCAGAGCTCTGTACAGAACGGCACCGATGGTTACGATGGTTACGTCCTTACCGGCTCTCTTAATGTCGGGCTCGCCCATGGGAATTGCGAAGTGTCCTTCGGGAACGCCGCCTTCCATAAATTCCTCACCGATACCGTAAATTCTCTGAGAAAGTCGGAGGCCAAGCGGTCTT
>JAZORA010000008.1:0-3544 GCA_045656365.1 Eubacteriales bacterium
TGAAGCGCGTCCATCTCAACGGGCGTATCGTTGATCAGGTGATCCGCGAACACCTCGAACTCGCCGAGGGTGTTGTGGTGGTTGATCTCGATCGGGATGATCTGGGGCTCCTTCTTTACGGTGATGCCGTCCTCTTCAACGGTGTAGAGCTCCATCGTATCGGACTTGTTGTCGCAGATGATGGTACCCTTCGTACCGTACAGGAGGGTACGCATGGTGTAGTTTCTCTTACAACCGGTGGATACGAATACCTTACCGATTACCTTGTTGGGGAACTTCAGAACCGAGATGGTGGCGTCGTTATAGTCACACATGGGAAGAAGCTTGTGCGTACCGTAAGCGAATACCTCCTCGGGGTCTCCTGCGAACCAACGGAGCAGGTCAACTGCATGGCACCCCCCGCCGACAACGCCGTGACGGTTGGGGTCACGTCTCCAGCCGTGCATGATCCAGTGGTAGTCGTGAGCGTACTCGGACTCTACGTAGTAAAGCTCGCCGATCGCGCCCGAATCAAGAAGCTCCTTTGCCTTGATGAAAGCGGGAGTGAAGTGGCAGATCTGACCTACCATGAACTTCTTATCGGACTTCTTGGTAGCCGCAATGATGCCATCCAGATCCTCACGGGTGATTGCCAGAGGCTTCTCGCAGAGAACGTGCTTGCCTGCCTCGAGGAACTCCTCGGTCATGGGACGGTGGAGCTGGTCGGGGGTAACGAGAACCGCTACGTTGATCTCGGGATTCTTTACCAGGTCTTTGTAATCGGTAAAGCGCTTTTCCTTCGGAATACCGTTCTCATCACCAATTTTGTTCAGGAGCTCTTCGTCGATGTCACAGATGGCACCGATATTGATGCCTGCCTTGACCATGCCTTCGACGTGATGTCTGCCCATCGTAAGACCGACAATACCAACAACCAAATCTTCTTTTTTCATGCCTTTTCTCCTTATATTTGTTATTTTTGTTTGACACTTGACAAATCAAGCGTTTAAGTCTATAATTATTATAAAGGATAAAAACTGCAAAGTCTATGTAAAATATGACAGTTTTTTTATAAAATTCTTAACAAAAAAGCGGGTGATGACAGTGAACGGAGCTCCCTCGTATCACGAGATTTACAATAAAATAGAAAACGCCAAGACCTTTGACCTTCGCGCACTGGTCACGGCGCACTATTTCCCGTTTAAGCCGAGCTTTGAGCCTTACTTTGAGGAGTACGACTTTTCCCAGATCATTTTCGTGACCTCGGGAACGGCAATTTACACCACAGAGGAGGCGGAATATCGGGTAGGACCGGGCATGATGTTCTTCCGCCCTGCGGGGAAGCGATCCATGTATCGCTGGGAGACCGAGCAGGCGTCCTTTGCGCTCATTAGCTTTGTTTGTCAGTCGGACGCCATGAAGGCGTTTGAGCGTGAGCCCTTCTTCCTTGGTGAGGAGGAGCGGGCGACCCTTCTCGACCTGATGCGTACGGCGGCAAGGATCTGCGAGCCTGTCAAGCGGGATGAGGGAATTCGGGGCATGCGCCTGAAATCCGACGTGCCCTCGGTGGTTCTCAATTTTGTTTACGCGTCGCTGGAGCGATTTTTGATCATGGTCTACTGCCGTCTCAATCACATTGAGCTTCTGGTGGACGAATCTCAGAAGGTGAATCGGCACATCGACGATCTGGGGCTTGTGAATGAGGTAAAGAAATATTTGTCGGAGCACGTGTCCGAGCAGCTCAGCGTCAGCGGCATCGCCGCCCATTTCTGGGTCAGCCAGACGGCGCTGATGAAAAAGTTCCGCAAGGAGACGGGGCAGGGCGTGATCGAGTATTTTACCTTCTTGAAGATCCAGAAGGCAAAGCAGATGATCCAGAGCTCGACGGAGACCTTTACCCAGATCTCCGAGCAGCTTGGCTTTTCCTCGGTGAATTATTTTTCCAAGGTGTTCAAAGCGAAGGTGGGAATGACTCCCACGGATTACAGTAAATATTCCTCGAAGCGTCGGTTCTTTGCCGAGGTAGAGGACACGCTCGAGTAAATCGAATGAAAAATCCCACAAACCAAAACGGTTTGTGGGATTTTTTGTATCGCTTCTTCACTCCAACCGAAGCGTTTCGCCGGGAGCGATAGCGTGAATATTCCTATGCTGCTTGAACCAAAGGGTCTGGACGGTGGGATTATAAACCAGAGAACAATCGGCGGAAAAGATCAATCGCTTGTAATTTTCCATATACGAAAAGATTTCCTCGTTGGTGGCATACCAGATTACGTTCTCTCTTCCTCCCATGAAATCGAGAAATTCCTCGATCACGTGCCAGTTGTCATCGTTGTCAAACTCAAAGCTGTGTCCCCACAGATAAAAGAGTCCGGGATTTCGCTTAAATTCCTGCTCGACGAATTTTTTTGCCAGCTCCATCAGTCTTGGCGACTTATGGTGGCAGGTGGCGGGTAAACGAAGAAGATCCTCGGGAAGATGAAACTGTTCGGTGCTGACCGTAGTTCTCGCGTAAAGAATGCCACAGGCACGTAGCGCATTCACCACCTCGTCCGAGTAATCGCCGTAAGGGTAGGCGTGTCCACGGATCACTCGTCCAAACTGTTTTTCGAGGGTTTCTCTGTCACGCAGGATCTCATAGCATACGGCAGACGAGGGAAGGGAATCGAAAGCCGGATGGGTATAGCCATGGGTGGCGATCTCGTGAGGACGTCCTGTGAAAAAATCGGTGATCTGCTTCTCTGTTAGGCGGCGGTTCTTTCCGGAAATCACATTCTCCTCGGAAGGATAAAGACCACCGTTTACATTAAACGTGCCCTTCATACCGTGCGCCTCCAACAGCTCTGCCAACCGCAGATCGGAACGAGTTCCGTCGTCATAGCTAAAGGTCAGAGCTCGATCTCTTCCCTCGGGGAAGCGCATCGAAATAGTTCGGTTCATGGCTGACCTCCTTGGTTATTCATCCGCGTCGCCAAGCGTTCCTTCCATGACTCGGCGGGAATATTCCTCCGCTGTCAGAAGCACGCGGCGAGGCTTGTTGCCGTCGGGCTTGGAAACGTAGCCCATTTGCTCCATGGTGTCAATGATCTTGGCGGCTCTGCCGTAGCCCACACCAAGACGGCGCTGCATCAGCGAGGTAGAGATCTTTCCCTCCTCCACGGCAAGCTTGACTGCCTCGTGGAATTTGGAATCTCCGCCCTCCACGTCTGCCGAAGCCAGCATAGAGTCTCCACCGCCCGAGCCCTTCTTTACGCCGCACTTGGCGGCTTCCTCCTCGATGCGGCTCAGGAAGTCGCTGTCGTACTTTGCCTTGGCGTTGTTTTCACGAACGAAGGTGGCAATGTCCTCCACCTCACGCTCGGTGACGAAGGCACCCTGTACACGCAGAGGCTTGGATGCGCCAACGGGGGCGAAGAGCATATCTCCGCGGCCGATCAGCTTTTCCGCGCCCGCGATATCGATGATGGTACGGGAGTCTACCTGAGACGCCACGGTGCAGGCGATTCTTGAGGGGATGTTTGCCTTGATCAGACCCGTGATAACGTCAACCGACGGACGCTGGGTA
>JAZORA010000009.1:0-2088 GCA_045656365.1 Eubacteriales bacterium
GGGAACTCCGTCAACAAAGCCCTCGAAGTCGATCTTGGTGGAGTCACCCATAGCGGCGGGGGTCTCATCCTCGATCTCGGTCTCGCGGGAATTGCGCTCGCGGATGACCTTGATCTCATTCTCGTTCTCAACGTCGGTCACGGGAGCCACGTCCTTGGCAGCCTCGATACCCTTGTAGCCCTCGATCTCAACGGCAGGCTTAACGGGGACGGTGGCGGAGAAAACGATACCGTTCTCGTCGATGGACAGAATATCGAATTCAGCGCGGCCAACCGGCTTGACACCGGATTCCGTGAGGGCTGCCTCGTATGCATCGGGAAGCAGCTCGTTAGCGGCATCCTCCCAGAAAATACCCTTACCGTACATACGCTCGATGACGGAACGGGGGGCCTTGCCCTTACGGAAGCCGGGGACGTTGATCTTGCCCACCTGCTGACGGTAAACCTTGCTTACGGCCTTATCGAAGGTCTCCTTATCCACGGAGAACTCAAGGATCATTGCGCTCTTCTCGGCCTTTTCTGCTTTGATCAGACTCATGTTTGATGATTCCTTTCTTTTGTTGAGGGAAAGTCGGTCTCGAATTGGACATACTGCTCCCATTTACATTCACAGTATATTTTATCTGTTTTTTGTAATTTTGTCAATAGTTTTTACGAATTTTCCCATTTCCTCGAATGACGAAAGTACCCGAGGCGGAGGGGATTCTTTTGTGCATTTCACACAAACGCGGAAAATCGGATTACATTTCAACCGTGGGCAAGCGGTACAGGGTGAAATCCATGGCATCGGAGGAGATCAGACGCATGGGAATGCCCTCGAATTGGAATTCCTTAGGGGCGTTGTACATCCCATGGATGTGCCCGAAATAGCAGGCGGGGTCACCGTATTCGTGGAGTGTGTCCACAAAAGGACGGCAGATGAAGTCCAACCAGACGGGAGGGAAGTGCAAAAACACCGAAACAGGCGGCTTGAAGTCGTTTCGTTCCTCGCATTCCCTTTGAAGAGCGACCGCGCTATCCAGAGACAGCTTCAGACGGATGACCTCGCGATTAATGATCTTTTCATAATCCACCGATCCCACCGTCACCTGCTGTTTTTCCTCTAAAAACCATCCCCGCGTGCCGCAAAGGACTTGGTTTTCCACGAGATAGGCGTTGTTATTGAGGAGCTTCACCGAACCGATACGGTTTTCCTCAAAGAAAGCGTTCATTTTGGAAGCGGTCGTCCACCAGAAATCGTGGTTGCCCTTGCCGATAAGCTTGGTGCCGGGCAAGGCTTCAATGAACTGAAAGTCAGGCAGAGCCTCCTCCAGCTTCATGGCCCACGAAATATCCCCGGGGATCACCACGGTGTCCTCGGGGGAGACCACGGCCTCCCAGTTTTTGCGGATCTTATCGGTATAGCCCAGCCAACGCTTGCCGAATTTTTCCATGGATTTGTTTGTGGATTGATTGGTGGAGAGATGGAGATCTCCCATAACGAATATAGACACGGTCGGGCTCCTTTCACAGAATTCCGCATAGAAACGGGGAATGGGGGCAAACTACTTACGCGGAGGGAGACGATACCCACCGTTAGTATCAAGGAAAAACCGCACGCGGGTGCGGCATTCCAAAAGGATGGTATGTGAAATGAACGACAAGAAGTGCTGCGACCACATCAAGGGCGTTGTCTGCGACGTGAAGAACTGCGCCTACCACGACGGCGAGACCCGTTGCACCGCTGGTGAGATCACCGTAGGTCCCACCTACGCCTCCACCTCTCACGACACCGCCTGCGCTACCTTCAAGCCCAATCAGGACATGAAGGGCTGATCGAGTCGCTTTTTCGCTTTGGGGTAACGTCCTTGGACGCTACCCCTTTTCGGTCGGTCTTACTTACACCAATCCAGCACGGCGGCGGGCATCCCGTCGGCATCGATGACCTGAGTGAACCGCACCTCGCGCTCGCCAAGTCCGCGGAGAGGGTAGGGGATCTCGGTGCTCGTGGCGGCGGCCAGCTCATCCAGAGCCGCCAGAGGATCCTCTGGCTGGGTCTTACCCAGAGACCCGTACACGTCGGCGGCGAACTTGGAAAGGCGGAGGCCAA
>JAZORA010000010.1:0-8846 GCA_045656365.1 Eubacteriales bacterium
AAGGGCGTCAATTACTCCCTTCTTCGGCGGGATCCTTTGCTCGTATTCCTCGGAGGAATCCCTCTGCATAAACGCCACCAGCTCGTCGATCGGCGCACTCACACCAAGGGTGTGGCTATACTCCGCCGTTCCGACGTAGCCGAGAGGAAGACAGGTCTCGATCAGCGCCCGCGGATCGTCGTAGCGAGCGCCATAGGTGTCCATCATGTGAAGCATGACGTACTGGATCATGGGCATGGTGTCCACCAGCGTTCCGTCAAAATCAAATACGTAGGTTTCTTTCTTCATAAGCTTTTCTCTTTTACCAAATGTACGGGATCAATCTGTATTTTACTCGGGTCTTGTATTCCTCGTAGCCGTAAAGCTCCGAGGAAAGTAGCTTCTCCTCGTCAAGAATTCGGATCACAAGGATCACGGGATAGAGGGCAAAGGGGATAAGCCCCCAAAATGAACCGAGGATCAAGGGCAGCGGCAAAAACATGAGAAGGGTCGCCAGATACATAGGGTGACGAACCACGCCGTAAAGACCCGTGGAGATCACCTCCTGACCCTCCTGTACCTCCACCGTGCGGGATAGATAGGCGTTCTCCCGCATGACCTCGGCGTAAAGCCCGTAGCCCACGAGGAAGAGCACCGATGCCACGGTCACGAGCCAAAGAGGAACCTGCGACCAGCCGAAGCGAAAGTCCAGCGCCGAGAGCACGAATCCCACGGGGAACATGAGCCCCGACAGAGCCACCACGCCCTTCTGTGCCGCCTCTTTTTCCTTGTGATTCAGCCGCTTTTCCAGAAGCGACGGAGCTTTGACAAACAAAACGATCCCCATAATCAGCATGGGAAGAAAGAGCAGCCCAAGGAAGAGCCACCCGTAGGGGTACGCCATCGTCCACGCGGGCAAGAATAACATCGCGCCCACGAAAACGAGACCGAATATGTATTTTGTTAAGGCGCTAAGCAGTAGTTTCATAGAAGGGCTCCTTTTTAATGATTAAAAGTGATGCTTTTTCTATCCGCCGAGATCCTTCGCTCCGCTCGAGGATGACACGTTGGGATATGCTTGTTTATTTGCGTTTGTTTTTGATTATTTTCTTGAACCATTGTACCAAAGCATATACAGCTCCAAAAATCACAACAGGAACAACAATGCCGAGTAATACGATTAAATCGCCATCTATGTTTGGTGAATCCGGATTCACGCCGAACAAACTGATAATAAACGCTCCTATACCAAAAAAAATTAGGGTCAATATTATTTCGAGCAACACCTCAAAAAAAGCTTCCGTAAATTTCTTTTTTTCTTTTTTCATTTAGACTCCTTTTGAGACACACAAGGGATTCGACATGGTGCAAGATTCTAAAAGGTATATTTTATTTCTGGATTTTGAACGTAAAAGAGTGCCTCCCTGTAAAATGTATCGATGACAAGAAATCACTTCTCGAACCTTCAATAAAAGCATTATTCGGTATTAAGTAAAATTCCGAACCATGAAAGATAACTAATAAATATTTTTTATATTTATACAAAGACATCTTTCCTATATTCGTTTGCTCTTTGCCGTTTTTGAAAATCTTTGCATGATCTACATCTATCTCAAAAATGTGTTTCTTTTTCTGTCCTTGCAAAAACACGTTTTCATCGTATTTTCCCGCAAGAAAAACCAACCAAGCAATTGAAAAAAACATAATCGGCAAAATCCAAATAGGAATCAAAGCAATCGGAGCAAAAAGAATTGCAATAACAGATAAAAATATCGCAGGAAACAATGTTATCCAAAATGCATTCATCATATTTTTATGATTGTTAACGGCACATGCTTTTCCGTTATTAAATCCATAAAATTTTATCATTATTTTCTCCTTTCGATATGTTACCGCTGACTGCTGTAAATAAGAGTTTCGAATTTTGCTCAAAACTCTCATTTGTCCTTAAGCATTGCCCTTTGCGGTGGTGATGGAAGCGATGAGCTTTCTACGAATTGCGCCACATTTGCTTGCAATCATTTTATATGTATTTTCGTCCATCGAACCGACTTTGAAAAGAATTTCCAACCAATAGTCTGTTTCATAGCATTCCTTCAGCGCGATTTCAAGTTTATTTACAAAATCTGCGGTGCTTTGTGCATATTTCGCTTCGTAACTGTTTGCTCCAATTGATGAACAAGCACGCAAGAGTTGATTGACAAAAACACTTCTTCCTTTAATATTATCACAAACCGCAGTGATTTCTATGGTGAGTTCTACGGCGAGTTCTTTTATTGTCTTATTCATAGTCCTTTATCTCCTTTTTGTTCGCTTCGCTCACGCGATATGCACCTACGGTGCGCGATATGCTTGGCAATGCCAAACGCGATATTGTTTCGCGTTGCGAAACAGCGATATGTTTGCCTGCGGCAAACGTAGTCGAAAGTACGCTGATATAAATCCCCGCGGCCCTATGCGCACGAAGTGCGCTCACGTGCCAAAGGCACATATCGCGTATTTCGCTCCGCGAAATATCATATCGCACGCGAACAGAGTGCAGCGTATATCGCAAATCCCGTAAGGGATTTATATCGCTTTAGTTTGTCTGCCTTTGCAGACAAACTAAACTTTCAACGTGCCCCGTCCTTGGGAACATATCCACAGGCTGAACCTCGCCGATCTCGTAGCCCGCCTGGCGGAACCACACGCAGTCTCGCGCCAAGGTATCCGGGTTACAGGACACGTACACGATCCTCGGTACGCCGAGCGTCGCAAGGCAATCCACCAGCTCCTTGGTGCTTCCCTTCCGCGGCGGGTCGATGACCACCACGTCGGGACACCGTCCGCCCGTCAGAGAGAGAATCAGCTCGGCGCTTGACGCGTCTCCCGCGAAAAACTCCGCGTTTTCGATCCCGCCCCGCGCCGCGTTCTCACGGGCACACGCCACGGCGCTCTCCACGATCTCCACGCCAATGAGCTTTTCCACCTTTTTCGCCATGGAAAGACCGATGGTTCCCGTACCGCAGTAAAGGTCCACGAGAAGCTCTCCTCCCGTCAGGTCGGCAAGCTCCGCCGCCTTCCCGTAAAGCAGCTCCGCCCCCTCACGGTTGACCTGATAAAAGGAGTCGGGACTGATCCGAAACCGCAGTCCGCACAGCTCGTCCTCAATATAGCTCTTCCCCAAAAGGGTGATGTATTTCTTGCCCAGCACCACGTTGGTATTCTCCCGATTCACGTTCAGCATCACGCTGACCACCGCGGGAAACGCCTCGCTCAGCGCTCTTGCGAAGGCGTCTGCCTTTGGCATCTTCTCGCCGTT
Source organism: Eubacteriales bacterium (assembly GCA_045656365.1). Classification (GTDB taxonomy): domain Bacteria; phylum Bacillota; class Clostridia; order Oscillospirales; family CAG-272; genus HGM12713. The sequence goes on from JAZORA010000010.1 coordinate 3,281, forward strand.
GATCACAAGGCAGACCATGATCTGGGCCGTCGCCTCGCCTACGCGCAGATAAATATGGCGCAAAAGTCCCTCTCCCGTTTCCTCCCGATAGACCGAAAGTCCCTCGGCATCGGCGTAGCGGCAGATCCACTCCACGATGGGGGCAAAAGACGGATTCTGGATCTCACAATTTGCCGCGGGAATGATCGAGTGCGTGCCCGTGGCATAAAAACCCGCCCTCACGCCGTTTTTCGTTTTCGCAAGGGGATATTGTCCTTTATTCCGATAACCCTTAACCCGTCCCGTGGACAGAGTAGGAAGCACCCGCACGTCGGAAAGACCCGCCTTGCGGAAGGCGGACGCCACGTATTCTCCCTTGAGCGCTCGCTCGTGCTCGTAGGTAATCTGTCGATAAGTACACCCGCCGCAGGCGAGAGGCGCGTCACAAAAGCGGTCCTCGGCGCGATGAGGCGAGGGGGTGATCACCTCAAGAAGCTTTGCCACCCCATAGCTCTTATTCACCTTAATGATCTGGGCGCGCACCACGTCGCCCGTGACCGCTCCCTTGACGAAGACCACCCGTCCGTCTGGCTCGACCCGTCCCACGCCGCACCCGAGATTGTTCAGGTCGGTGATGGGGAGGGTAATCATCTGATCCTTATTCATGCCACGTAAAATTCCTTGCCGTCCTCAAGGCGCAAGCAGCCAAGGGGCTCGTCGTACGCCGCGCCGCAGTCCATGAGGATCGAGCCCTCTCCGCGGAAGATCTTGCCACGCCGGGCACCCGCAACGGTATAGGTGGGCACGTGTCCCGCAATCACGGTGACATCGGGGAAATAGGCGCGCTCGGGGTCAAGTCCCTCATAAATGAGATCCTCGGGCATATAGTCCTCCATGGGGGTCTCGGGATCGAAATCGGCGATTCCCGCGTGCAGAAGCAGATACTTCTTGCCCTTTACCTCCACCTCCTCATAGAGAGACAGCTCCTCCAGATACTCCAGAACCCCTTCCTTCATATCGTCGTCCAGCGCCTTAAAGCCCTCCATGGTTTTCTGACCGCCGTCGGCGATCCACTCGGTCATCTCACCGAGGATCTCGGGGTCTGCCGCGCCGCCGCGAAGCATCTGATCCAGCGCGCGGAGCAGACGCAGAGCGCGGAAATCGTGGTCGCCCACGATGGGAATCACGTTAAAGCGCATACTCAGGTCGCAAAGAAGCTCCATAGACTCCTCGCCGTAGTCCACCATATCGCCAAGAACGTACATCACGTCGTTGTCGGTAAAACGAATCTCCTTGAGGAGTCGCTTGAATTTTTCATAACAGCCATGCAAATCGGATACAACGTAGGTCATAAGAGTCTTCCTTTCAAAATTTCCAATCGGTTCTTTTTGTTCTTTTCTTTATTTTTTCCGTTTTTTTGAATTATATCACGCGCAGAGGGGTGAAATCCACAACCTCACATGTGATCGTAGGATCCAGCGCGCCGATCATACGGCAAAGCGCCTCGCACACGGGAAATTCCGTGTAATAATGCCCTGCCGCGAAGAGGTTGATCCCCTCCTCGGGGGCGTCGGTCAGAATATGGTATTTCGCCTCGCCCGTCACGTAGGAATCGGCACCCGCCGCCATGGCTTCACCGATCTCGTCCTCTCCCGCGCCGCCAAGCAGGGCAACGCGCGACACGGTCTGTTTCGCGTCGGCAAAGGTTACCGAGGGCGCGTTCAGCTTCTCCTTCAGAAAGCGAGCGAACGCCTCCGCGCTCATCGGCGCGGGAAGTGTTCCCACGCGTCCAAGTCCCTCCCCGCCGAAGGGGGCGACCCCAAGCAGTCCGAGGCGGGCGGCAAGACAGTCGTTCACGCCCCCCTCCAGCGCGTCCAGGCGCGTGTGGAAGGACATGACCGAGATCCCCGCCCGAATCAGGCGGATCGCCTTGGCGGCGACGGGGCTTCTGTCGTTGACCGCCTTCAGTCCCTTGAAGATCATGGGGTGATGGGAGAGAATCAGGTCAAATCCACCCTCAATGGCACGGGAAACGATCTCCTCAGTCACGTCCAGTGCCACCAACACCCGTCGAACCTGCCGATCTCCGTCGGGACAGCACAAAAGTCCGTCGTTATCCCATTCGCAGGAAAGGGAGGACGGTATTTTTTCATTCATCAGTCGGTAAAGCTCACGTACGGTCATGCTTTCATTCTCCTATCTTTTCTTTGATCTTTCGCAGTAGCCCGTCCTCTTCGGCGGTGTCGGCGCCCGCGGCACGCTTGCCGCGAATCCGCGCTCCGAGAATTCCCTCCCAGCGAAGAAGCAATTCGCCAATCAGCTCCCCGCCGCGGCAAAGATTCTCTCTGCCGAAAAGCAGCTCCAGCTCGTCGTAATGCTCGGTCCTTCCCGTATACTCCGCGCAAAGAATCCCGTAGATCTTGTCCTCCCGCACGAGAGTCTCGTCCACGATGGAATAGCCCTCCGACAGAAGGAAGCGGCGGAGGATCTCGGGGTGGGTCATGGGCTGGAGGATCAGGCGACGATTGCCCTCCTTGACCCACGGGGCGGCTCGAAGGATCTCGGCAATCAGCTCGCCTCCCATGCCAAGAATCAAAATATCCTCAGGGGAATACGGCTCGAGCGCCGAAAGTCCGTCGCACAGGACAGGTGTCAGCCTCTCCCCGACGCCAAACCGCGCCATATTCTCTTTTGCCCGCAAAATGGGGCCTTCGTTGATATCGGACACCACGCCCCCGCGGATCCTCCCCGCCAGAAGAAGGGCGATGGGTAGGTAGGCGTGGTCGGTTCCCACGTCTGCCACAAAGGCGTTCTCTCTTACGTAATTCGCCGCGGCGCTAAGACGGCGGTCAAGCTTTGGTATGGTCATATATTTTATCTTTCTTCGTCGTTTTTATGGAAAGAGGGGACTCCCCTCCGCTTCGCCCAAAGGAAGCAGGAACGAAGTCCCCCGTTGTTTAACTCAATCGGTCACTTATTTTGCGGCAAGAAAATCGTTGATCTTCTTTACCAGCGCATCGGCATCGGTTCCGTGAACCATGCACGCGTCACCAATGGACTCACCTCTTGCCGAGGGGCATCCCAGACAGTGCATACCAATCTCAAAGAAAAACTGAGCCGTATCGGGCGCCATATTCAAAACGTCACCAATGATGGATTCTTTGGTTACCTGCATTTTAAATTCCTCCTTTTATGTTAATCGGTTTATAATACTATTATAAACCGAAAAATCTCTCCTGTCAACAGGCAATCGCTTCCTTTCGAAAAAATGTCCGCGCCGCCGAGGGTTAAAATCCCCAAATGTGTTGCTTTTTCCCCCGGGCTATGATATAATAAGTCATTATTATTTTCAACTCGGAGACTTTCATGAATTCTTCTGATCAAACGCCTAAAAAAGGTCTGAATATCAGCGCAAAATCCTTTATCGCCGCCATCGCCGTCATTTTCGTCCTGATGGTCGTGACCTACGGCTTAACTCTCGTCATTCCGGGCGGTGAATATGCGCGGATCGAGGACGCAAACGGGAACCTCGTTCTCGATACCGAGAGCGGATTTACACCCGTCGAGGGGGGAATCCCCTTCTGGAAATGGCTGCTCTCCCGCATTCTGGTGCTGGGAGCCGAGGGAAGCGGCGCGCTGATTGCCGTCATCGCCTTTCTTCTGGTCATCGGCGGCATCTTTAACGCACTGGAAAAGTGCGGACTCATCAAATATATGCTGGATCGCCTTTCCGCTCGCTTTGGCGCCATGCGCTATCGCCTGATGGCGGTGATGATCTTCTTTTTCATGGCGCTGGGCTCTGCCATCGGCTCCTTTGAGGAATGCGTTCCTCTCGTTCCCATCGTGGTTGCTCTTTCGATCCACCTTGGCTGGGATGCCCTGACGGGTGTTTCCATGAGCCTGCTTGCCGTAGGCTGCGGCTTCGCGGCGGGCGTGTGCAATCCCTTTACTGTGGGTGTTGCCCAACAGCTTGCGGGGCTTCCCATGTTTTCGGGCGCGTGGCTACGCCTCGTTTCCTTTGCGCTTATTTATTGCCTCTTATTTGGCTTCATCTATTTTCACGCAAAAAAGATCGAGCGCCCCGCAAAGGAAATGACTGACGAGGAAAAGGACACCTCCGATCCGAAGAAAAAGAGAGGACTTCTCTGCTTTGCCTCGATTCTTGGCGCAGGAATTCTTACCATTCTTGCTTCTGCCTTTGTTCCTGCTCTTCAGAACTACACCATGATCATCGTAGCCGTAACCTTCCTTCTCGGGGGAATCGTCGCTACTCTCGTGTGCGGAATGGACGCGCGGCGGCTTGGCTCCTCCTTTTTCCATGGTCTTGTGGGAATCCTTCCCGCCGTTTTGATGATCCTGATGGCCTCCTCCATCAAATACACCATGGACGAAGCAAACATTCTCGACACCCTTCTCCATGAGGTGGTGATTTTGGCAAACAATTTACCGGTCTGGGCGGTAATTCTCTTTATCTACCTCATTGTTCTCGTGATGAATTTTTTCATTCCGTCCGGATCGGCAAAGGCATTTATGCTCATGCCCCTGATCCTTCCCATCGCCCAGATCTTTGGCATATCTCCTCAGCTCTGCGTGTTGGCGTTTGCCTTTGGCGACGGCTTCTCCAACGTGTTCTACCCCACCAACCCCGCGCTTCTCATTAGCCTTGGACTTGCCGATGTGTCCTACGGTAAATGGTTCCGACACAGCTGGAAGTTCCAGCTTATGAATTTTATCCTGACCGCAGGCATTCTTTTGTTCGCTCTGGCAATCGGTTATCGTTGACTAACTCAAAAAAAACAAGAACTATATAGAAATAAAAATCAAACAGCCGAAGGGACGGATTTTGTCCCTTCGGCGTTATTATTTAGATAAAGAAAGAACCCCGTCGGCTATCTTTAAGCCGACGGGATAGCGAGGGGCGCCGACCTCTACCAAAAAGGGGAGTGAACCGTTTAAAATCTTTATCATTCCGTAGGGGCGAACTGTGTTCGCCCCTAAAGCAATGGTTTGTTCTCAACCGGACGGGCGAACACAGTTCGCCCCTACAGGTTTGTCGAACAACGTGGCTACTCTAAAATTCGGTAGGGGTCGGCGCCTTCGACGACCCGCCCCCTACGAGTTGTGCGAACATTGCGGCAACGTACAAACCAAATAGCTGTAAGTTTCTTTGGTTACTTTCTTTTCAAAGAAAGTTACAGGGGAAACCCCCACTTGTGTGTTTCCCCTCTTTCAGCTTCGCTGAAATTCACCCCTTCGTGGCGCTTTTGAACGCTATTGCGTGGGCTATGCGCCCCCGCGCCCCGCAGTCGCTTTTCGAGAAAAGCGACGCAAAAGCTTTTAAAGCTTTGGTTTGTGCGAACAACGTGGCTACTCTAAAATTCGGTAGGGGGCGGCGCCTTCGACGACCCGCCCCCTACGGTTGTGCGAACAACGTGGCAACTCTCAAACCTCTTAGTTGAAAGTTTTCTTTGCCTACTTTCTTTTTCAAAAGAAAGTACGGTGGTTACTTTCTTTTCAAAGAAAGTAACCAGCATCCCCCAAAGCCGACAAGATCGATAGCAACCACGGTAGGTCCGACGGGGGTGGA
>JAZORA010000011.1:0-2856 GCA_045656365.1 Eubacteriales bacterium
GCATTTGTCAACACCTAGTTTTTTCATGAATTTTATGCTCAAAAACTTGCACAAAAATGTTATATCATGCAAAAAAATAGCCTTTTTTATTGTTTTTTCGCTGTTTTCACTGCCTTTGGCAAGGATAGACTGGGGGAAAGCTTTATGCATCGGCTTTGGCAAGTCGATGGTAGAAGAAAGGAACTTTGAGTGTATAAAAGCAAATTATAATGAATAATTATTCATAAAAATCGATCAAAAAACCGTAATTGGAATTTGAATTTTTGTAAAAATTGCTACCATTTTATTCCCCATATATTTCAAAAAAAGACGGGGCATCACCCCGTCTTTCGTCTTTCGTAAATCTCCCGTCTGCTGACCTCATAGGTGGTATCGAGCGACGGAAAAAGATCAAGCCCTGTCTTCAAGGTGATCTTAACGGAGTACGCTCCTACCTCAATGCGACCAACAAAGGCACGAAGGAACTCTTTGTAGCTAGGCGAGGATGGCGAGCCCTTTACTGCATGGTAATCAGCAAGTATCATCTTCGTATCGATTGCGATGGCGGCATTGCCGAGCTCTTCCACCGTTGCGCCTTCGCAAAGCTCCTTCTTCCGTTTTTCCAATTCTTTGATTCTTCCCAAAAGGACATCCGTGAGCAGACCAGCCTCAATGGCTTCTGCCACATTTCGGAGTGCCGTGTCTATTTCCTTGATCTCCCGTTGCCGATGGCTTTCTGTGGGGATCTGTACCGTTTCTGCGTGTCGCTCGATCTTCTTTTGAATCTTTTTGAGCGCATTTGCATTGAGAATCTGCGACTCCACCAAATTCTTTACGTACTCTTCCAAATAGTCTCGATTGATTTCCTTATTAGAACAGTTGTATTTTCGACTAGGACAACGATAGGTCACATGGAGTAACTTGGAGCGTCCCGAATGGCGAGAGTTGCCTACCATCGCTTTGCCACATTCACGGCAGAAAACCTTCCCCGACAACAGATAGCACTCCTTGGCATTTTCTCTTCCCCCTGTGTGTTTGTGTTCTGTTAGCTTGTCTTGAACCTTTTGATAGATGTCCTTGTCAACGAGCTGTGGACAACCGTCTTCAACGAAAACGATATCCTCATCGTCTTTATAAAGGTGGGTGTTTCTCGTTCCAACGCTACTTTTGGCAGAGCATCGGTTATAGACGTACATACCTTGATACTTAGGGTTGGACAGAATGCCGTAAAGGCTATTTTTACCGAAATCCTTCCCTACTTTCGTTTGATAGCCAAGCTCATGTAAGCGATCAAGAATTGCGGAATACCCGTAGCCTTCGCTATACATCTCAAATATGAGTTTAACCGACCTTGCCTCGTCTTCATTGATGACAAGCTTTCGGGACACGGGATCGATGTCATAGCCAAGCGGAGGAATGCCACCCGTATGTTTACATTGCAAAGCATTTTCGCGCAATCCTTTCATGGTTTCACGGGCAAGGTTTTGGCTATAATACTCTGCCATACCTTCCAAGACCGCCTCCATCATGATGCTTTCGGGAGAATCGTCGAGATTTTCAAGAACGCTATAGACGGTCACGCCATTTTTCTTCAATTCCCTTTTATATACGGCAGAGTCATAGCGATTACGTGCAAATCGGTCAAGCTTATGGACGAGCAAAATGTTAAAACTACGGGTACTGCTATCACTGATCATCTGCTGAAAGGCAGGTCGGCGGTCGGTGGTTGCGCTCTTGGCTTCATCAATGTAGGTTTCCACAATAGAAAATTTATGTTGCTGACAATAGGCTTGCATTGCCCGTATCTGCGCGTCGATACTCTCCGAACGCTGATTGTCCGAGCTAAATCTTGCATAGAGGGCGACTTTATTCGATGCGCGGATCATAGGCTTTTTCTGTGCCTCCTTTCTCTTTTTTCTGTGCTCCCGCGAAATGCGCGGGAGCTTCTTTTAGTTTGCTTCATCCTTCGGTGTCGGCTCAAAGCTTTCCAAAATCCACTTGGCACGAATGGTTGGGGTTAAGGGGTGCAAGCCTTTCCTTTCCCCATCGCTGATGACTTTAAATTTTTCTTTGTGAGGAGCGAGCAGTTCAAGGACTTGCGTTGCCCGATTAGTAATACGCACATTCAGCTCTGCACCCTTGCCCCAAGCCAAGATCACGACCGATGCTTCGTCAGCCGCCTTCTTGATGTAATTGTCATTATCCAGATCGTTGATGTCTATGTCACGCGCCCAGCGCATCTGCAATTTTGGCGTCAAAAGCGAGAACAGGTTGACGATACTTACGCCACCAAACTCCTCCAAGCGAGCCACGTTATTGACCACCAAGGACGTGGTCGTGTCGGTAACGATATTGTCACTTAAACACGGATTGAGCATAATAACGCAAGCCATCGGCTTTTCCTTGTTCCACACTCGTTTCCACAAAAGGCGGTGGGTCTTGTCCTCGTTAAATACGGCTTCACATTTGATGGTGTCTTTTTCTGTAATCATTTTTATTTCTCCTTTAATTGATTTCTTTGATGATTTCTGTCGGCGCATCCTTTGCCGACAAAATGATGGTCACGGCAAACTCATTGTGCAAAATATAGGTGGCAGCCAAGAGATCTCCAAACCTGTCTACCGACTCCACGCAATGCTTCGTATAGTCAAAGTAAGCTTTGATTTCTTCCGCGCTTGTATCGGGCGTGGCATAGAGCAGGTAGCCGCCATCGTCTTGGTCAACGTTTCGATTCTCCCCGTATTCAATGGTCAATACCCTTGCATAGTGGAGCAGAAGCTCCAGTGCGGTATCATTGATCAATGGGAGCATATCCAAGTCCGCTACGTTTCCTATTTTGTAAACCATTTCTTTCTCCTTTCGCCTAAAAATAAATTG
>JAZORA010000012.1:0-4567 GCA_045656365.1 Eubacteriales bacterium
TGCGTCGGGAGCTGAAAAAGAGGGGGATCTTGCACCTACCCGTGGTTTATTCCGAGGAGGTTGCCATGACACCCGCCGTCTGCATTGACGCCGAGAGCGGAAAGCAAGTGCCGGGAAGCCTTGCCTTTGTTCCCTCGGTGGCGGGATTGATTGCCGCAGGCGAGGCGGTGAAGTGTCTTGCTTACTTTTCTTTTAAAAAAGAAAAGTAAGCAAAAGAAAACTTTAAAGCATGGATTTCTGCGTTGTTGCATTGTACGCACAGCCCCATTCGTATGGCTTGTTTGAACATTGTGGCTACGCTCAAATCCGGTAGGAGATGTGAACCGTTTGAAATCTTTACAATTCCGTAGGGGCGAAGTGCGTTCGCCCGTAAAGCAATGGTTTGTTTCTCAACCGGGCGGGCGAACACAGTTCGCCCCTACGGGTTTGTACGAAGAATGAGGAAAAGTACAAACCAAATAGTTGAAAGTTTCTTTGCCTACTTTCTTTTCAAAGAAAGTACGGCATATCGCTAAGAAAAAGGAGAAAACGATGAGTAAGATTGCATGGAAGGGCGGTGCCTTGATTGCCCCTGTTCCCCCTTGCATGGTGACCTGTGGCAAGGGTGAGGACGCCAACATTATCACCGTGGCGTGGACGGGCATTATCAACACCGTTCCCCCAAAAACCTATATTTCGGTCCGCCCCAGCCGTCATTCCTATGAATTGATCCGCCAGAGTGGGGAATTCGTGATCAATCTAACCCCCTCGCGTCTCGTTCGTGCGGCGGATTATTGCGGAATCCATACGGGTAGAAAGGTTAAAAAATTCGAGAAATGCGGACTCCACCAAGAGGACGCCTCGGAGGTATCCTGTCCACTTTTGGCAGAGAGCCCTCTGTCTCTTGAATGTCGGGTGACGGAGGTGATCCCTCTCGGCAGTCACGACATGTTCTTGGCGGATATTGTGGCGGTGGACGTGGACGAAAGTCTTCTGGACGAGACGGGCAAGCTCCATCTGGAGCGGGCGGGTCTTGCCGCCTTTGCCCACGGAGAGTATTTTGAGATGGGCAAGAAGCTCGGAAGCTTCGGCTTTTCGGTTCGCAAAAAGAAAAAAACAAGGAGAACCTGAGGTTCTCCTTGTTTTTTATTCCAGATCCAAGCGATCGGCGTTTAAAAACTCGTGGGCGCCGATGAGAGAATCGGTGGGAATCAGACGGGAGGCATGACAGTCAAGACAGGTGACAAGCACGCCGTCCTCGCGGATCTCCGCCTCGTAATTTCCATCCTTTCCGTCGGGACAATGACAGTGGATCTTTCCCTCCTCGTCCAGCTCCTTGATCACGTAGGTGATGATCTCCAGAATCTGAGGATCGGACAGGACCTTTGCTTGCTCACCCCGAAGGGAGTCAAAATTGCCAAGTCCGCTTTCCTCCAGCATGTCGAGAAGCTCCAGCTCCGTACGGGACAGCTCTGCCTTGACACGGTTGGTTTCTCCCATCATGCAGATGTTGATATCCGAATAGGGGCAGGGAAGAACGAAGAGCTCCTTGTTGAAGAACAGATTGGAGCTCACCGAAAAATTGTGGGGCTTGGGACAGAGAATACAGGGAACGGTAAAGCGCAGCTTCCCGTCCTTTCCGTACACGATGGTCATTTCGCTTTCTCCGCAGGAGCATTTCAGCTTGACCATATCCGCCTTCAGATTAAAAAGACCAACCACGCTCATGACACCTGCGCCGCAATGGGGGCAACGGTAGGCGACGGTGGTCTGTTTTGCTTCCAAAACCATAATGAATTTCCTTTTTACAAAGTAATAAGTGAGAAAAATAAAAATGAAGAGATGGAAGGGGGTGTTTTGAGGCACCCCCTTAATATCATGTTATGCGTTGACCTTCTCGAGCGCCTTTTCGTTTACCGTGATCGAATACTTTCCTTCGATCTCAGCGTAGTTCGTGTCATAGTCCTCGGAAATCAGCGCTTCCTTTACGAAAATATACCAATGCTCGTCGCCCTCACCGTAATAGTAAGCCACGCCGTAGTTATCGGTCGCCAGCTCCAGAGGCGTCTTGGTGATGGCGCCAAGCTCGGTCTCGCTTCCGTAGAGCCAAGCATCAAAGATATCGCTATTGAGATAGCCGCGTACGCAATCCTCGATGTGGGTGTTACCCGTCGCGCCTGCCACGGTCTTTTCAAAAGCCTCGAGGTTCATGGATTCCATCGCCAGAAGCGTCTCAATGGCAGCCTCTGCCTTCTCTGCGGAATCGTAAACGGCGTAAGCCACGTCACGAGCCTTTTCGGTGTTGCGGTACTGAGCGGCTCTGAGATAGTAAACCGAAACGTAGGAGTAGCCGTTCTCCTTCGTGATATCACCCTCTGCTTTTCCGTCGCCCTCGATGATCACCTTCTTCTCACCGGCAACTCTTCCGTCGGCAAATGCCCACTCGGAGAATTCGTTCTCGGCAACGTAGGATACCTTGTCCTCCAGGATCTTTCCCTTTTCGGTGTTGACCGAGTTGAAGAGGCTCGTTTTGATGGTGTTCAGCGTCGTTGCGTAGGCAGCGGTTACGGTCTTGCCGTAAACGGTGGCGGTCTCCTGACCTTCCTTCAGAGTCACAACGGGCTCTGCCTTTTCCTTGCCATTCATCAAATCCTCAATCACAGAGGCGCGAAGCGCGACCTTGATCGCGGCTACGTCCTCATCGGAGGGCTTGTCGGCATCCTTGATGTCCTGAGCGGCATAGATGTCGTCGATGGAATCCTCGGCCACAAACGCGCAAACCAGATTCATAAAGACCTCAGGCGAGGTGGTCGCCTCCAATTTTTCGGCGCGATCCTTTGCCTTCTCGACGGCGGTCTGGTATGCCGTCAACACCTTCGCTTCGTTCTCCTTCAGCTCCGCATCGGTGTAATCCGAGCCAAGCTCTTCCTTGGCGATCTCGGTATAATCTACCTGGAAGGTGTAGGTGGAATAGTCAATGGAGTTAAAGTCGATCTTGCTTTCCTGATAGCGATTTTCAATGCGCTCGTCGGTAGCCGCAAGCTCCAGCTCGTCAACGATGGAGTTCATGCACTTGTTTGCCAGAGCGGAATATTCAATTGCTTTGCGTACGTCGGACAGGTTGACACCGGGGCCGAAGGACGCTGCCAGATAGCTGTTTACGGTATAGCCGTAGGCGGAGGCGGTGGTACGGATCGACTCAATGTTTGCCTCGATCTCCTCGTAATCGCTGTCGTCCAGCGTGATGCCGCGAGCGTCTGCCTCTTCACAGTAGAGAAGGATTCCCTTGGCGCTGGTTACGGTCTGGTTCATGAAATAGTCGAACCACGTACCCTCAAATTCACCCAGGAAGGAGGCGTCGTACTTGGTGGTGTCCTTGCCGAACTCCTGCTCCTTCAGAGACTTGGAGGTGTCCAGACTCAGGTAGGACAAATAGCTCTCATACTCGCTCTGGAAGCTTTGATACTGGGTATAGAAATAGTAGGACATCATGTTGGTGTTGATCTTATAGTTATCCGAAGAGAGAGAAACTCTCATGCGGTTGAACACACCGTTTGCCGAAAGAAGTCCGAAGACAACGGTCAGAAGCACGGCTGCTGTGATCACCAGCGTGATCAGGGTCATGAGCCAGCTGGGCATTCCCTTGCTTTTCTTTTTCGTGAGCGGTGCTTTCGACGCCTTCAGCGCCTTATTTGCTTTGATTCTGTTTGACTTTCCCATGGAAGAATCCACCTTTACTGATTTTTTGGCATTTGCCAATATTTTTTGGTCCGTTGCCAAGAGCGGGCAAGAACCCACGGTTTCTTAGCAACCATTATAATCGTTTGAAGTGATATCGTCTTGAATATTGTATGAACAATTTATGAATTTTTCCTCAAAGTTATGAATTTGAGGAAAAACAAGGGGGCAGGCGAGGTTATACGTTCATAATGACGGGCAAAACCATAGGCTTTCGCTTGGTTTTTGCGTAGAGATACTTGGAAAGGGTATCCTTCACGCAGGTCTTCAGCTCCATGCGATCCACGTTCTTTCCTCGCTCCAGACAATCGAGAATGGCTTGGGTCGCGATCTGCTTGACCTCGTCCATCAGCTCCTCCGCCTCCCTGACGTAAACAAAGCCGCGGGAAACGATATCGGGGCCCGACAGGAGAAGCCGCGCGTCGGTATCTACCGAGGCGACCACCACGATCAGACCGTCCTGCGCCAGATGGCGGCGGTCACGAAGAACGATGTTTCCAACGTCGCCCACACCGTAACCGTCGACCAGCACCTTGCCCGAGGGAACGGTTCCCGCGAATTTGGCGCTCTTACGGTCGAGCTCCAGAATCTTACCGATATCCGAGATGAAGATGTTTCGATCCTCCATGCCCATATCCAGAGCCAGCTCGCGGTTGGCGGCAAGATGGCGGTATTCGCCATGGACGGGCATAAAGTATTTGGGCTTGATCAGCGCCTGAAGGAGCTTTAGCTCCTCCTGACAGGCGTGTCCCGAAACGTGAACCTCGACCGACGAGTCGCGGATCACCTTGACACCACACTTACAAAGCTCGTTGACGATCCTGCCGACAAGCTTTTCGTTACCGGGAAT
>JAZORA010000013.1:0-2024 GCA_045656365.1 Eubacteriales bacterium
GAATGTTCTGGAACTTGTCCGCGATGTTCACACTCTGCTCGGTCATTTCCTGCCACGGCGCGATCCCCACCGAAAGTTTTTTCGAGATGGGGTCGGGATTGTTCTGCGTATAGGTCCAAACGGCATACACGCTCGCGAAGGAGAGCGTCAGCACCACCGCCAGCGCGATGGAGGTGAAGCGAAGAAATCGTAATAGTTTCATTTTTTTCCTTTTTTCAGTGAGACTTCGAGCGCGCCCTCCTCACGAAGGATCTTCACGCAGGCGCGCGGCTTTTTCGTACCGTAGAGGCGGAAGCCGAAATGGAAGCGTGAGATCACGCGGGAGGAGACGTTGATATCGAGGTGTGGCACGGTTGCGCCACGCTTTTTCATCAGCTTCCATCGCAGATCGCGTTCTCTTTGGAGCTTGCGGTCCAGAATGGGGGAGGCGATCATCGCAAAGAGCATCAAAAGCACGCAGAGCCAGCCCGCGGGGGACTGCATAAACAGAATAAAACTGCCCACAAAGGGGATATGCTCGCCGCGATAGATGCCGCGCATTTGCGAATAAAGCACGGGGATGCGGTCGGAGACGTCGTTCGCGTCGCCGCGAAGAACGAACCAACGCTCGTTCGGATGCTCCTCGGTGGGCTCCTCGATGCCGATGATGCGGTGGGAGATCAGCGTTCCCTCCACCTCGTAAACCACCACGTCAAAGAGCTTCAGATCCTGCTCCGCGGGGATCGCGTAGGTGAGGATGATATCGAAGGTGGAAAATTGATCGTCGATCCCGTTTTCCTTGAGGTAGGTGTTCTTGGGGTGCTTTTTCTCCATTGAGCCGCTCTTTACCACCTGAAGCGTGGGGAGATTTCCCGAATACTTGCCTTCGCGGTTCTGTACGAACAGAGAGCCGCAGAGCGCGCCGACCAGAAGCAGGAACACGAGAAGCGAGAGCAGCCAATCGAAAAAGCTTGTCCGCTTTTTTTTCTTTCCTGCGGCATATTCTTTTTTGATGATCTCGTCCTCGTAGCCCGTGTGGATCAGCGTCACCGTCAGCTTCGCGATCGTTGTGATCAGGAACACGAAGAAAACGGTGAGCATCAAAAACACGATCAGGCACAGAACGAGGGAAAAGATTTCAAATCCTGTCATGATTTACCTTTCGCGAGAAACGACATTATCCCATGTTGCCATGGGATAATGGGGATAGATTGATATTGGTTTCTTTTTCGGTTAGATTATACCACTCCGTCGGTGATGTGGATGCGGAAGTTGCCGTCCGAAAGAACGTCAGAGAAGGCATCGTACTTTGCCTTGGTGTCCAACTGGAACTTGGCGATCTGGAACACCTGAAGGATCTCCTCGGCGGTGATGGTGTAGGTGAGGGTACCATCTGCCTGCTTCGTCCACTTTTCGGTAGCCACTGCATCGTTCGCGAGTGCGATATCGCCAGAGGCCTTTGCAGCAGAGGTATTGATTGTGAAGATCTGCTGACCGGCATAGGTCCAGGTTGCGGCATTGCTCAGCGCGAAATCAAAGCTGGTCGCCACGCCGTTGTCCTTCACGTATTGGGTTGCATCGGCGTTGGGTGTGAATTTGATCACGAGCACTCCGGTCGCCACAAGTGAGGTGTAGTGCGTTTGATTGCCAATCTGGGTGGGTTCCACAAGGATCGAGAGCGCGGACGTGTCAATGGAATAGATACCGCTCGAACCCGAGAAAGTAACGTCGCCCATATCGATGAGAATATCGGGGCTGATGTCTGCAATGTTGTCGTTTTGGATGTAAGTCCAAACTGCGTAAACGCCGCCGACCGTAAGGATCAGCGCAAGGGTGATGATCATACTGAGACTTCTCAAAAGTTTCATAATGGTTTTCCTCCAAAAAAAATTTGTATTAATATTATAGAACGAAAAATGAGAATTGTCAATAAGTATTGCTCAAATTTTTTAGATTTTCCGCAAAATATACAAAAACAACGTTATAAAAAGGTATATTTTGACCGATTCGATTCCTTTCGAGAAGAAAAAGGGGGAAAAAAGCAA
>JAZORA010000014.1:0-3861 GCA_045656365.1 Eubacteriales bacterium
CAGCTCGTTCGCGACCGAGAGGTACTCGTTTGCGCCCTTGCAGCGCTTGTCGTGGTAGTAGACGGGCATACCGAAGCCGGGAGCCTCGGAGAGCTTGACGCCGCGCGAGATGTGCGTGTCAAAAAGCTTTCCTGCGTAATGCTTTTTCAGCTCTTTTTTGACCTGCTGGGTCAGCAGCAGACGGTTGGTGTACATGGTGAGCAGGATGCCTGTGACCGTCAGGGAGTTGTTGTAGTGAGCTTTGATCTTGCTGATGGTGATCATAAGCTGGGACAGACCCTCCAGCGCGTAAAATTCGCACTGCATGGGAACGATGACACCGTCACTTGCCGCGAAAGCGTTGATGGTCAGCATGCCCAGAGACGGCGGACAGTCGATCAGAATATAGTCGTATTCGTCTTTGATCTCGGAAAGAGCGGTTTTCATACGAAATTCGCTTTCGTCAAAGTCAAACAGGTCAAATTCCGCACCGGCAAGGGAGGTGTTGGTGGGAATGACTGACAAATTTTGGAAAACAGTTTCCACAATGACCTCTTTTGCGGATTTTTCCCCCGTCAAAAGCTCACGAGTGGATGCCTTCAAACCCTTTTTTGAGACGCCAACACCACTTGTGGTGTTGCCCTGGGGGTCCAGATCGATGATCAGAACCTTGTGTCCCAAGAGTCCGAGGGAGGCGGCAATATTCACACAGGAGGTGGTTTTTCCGACGCCACCCTTCTGATTGGCGAATGAAATGATTTTTCCCATAAAAACGATTCATTCCTTTCTATTTATAATTCGATACCATCATTTTTAAACGGTTTTTCACCAAACAAGCAATCCAAGCCCGGTTTGGCAATTTACAAAGATTCTTACCTAATATTATAACATAGAGCGCCTTGTATTGCAAGGGTTTTTCTCGATTTTTTCGCGTATTTCAAAAAAAGATCGCAAGATCCCTTTGGGAGCTTGCGATCGAAAAATGTGCAAAATCTGTGTTTCACGTGAAACGTTTTATGGAACAAGGAACAAATGTTCTATCACTTGACGATCCGTATGGAGATTTCCGTGGACTTTGGGGAGCTTGTAACGCTCATAGTCGCGCATCTGCCGTTTTTGTTCCAACGATCGATCCGCTTTCGAAGAGTGTCAACCATTTCGAGCATCTCTCGCTCGTTGACGGTCGGTTCAGACTCTGCAATGACGATGGGCGCGTTGGGATCCTTCACTTTATGCTCCTTGGAGCTTCTTTCGGTTAATAGATCTTCAATGTACTGCTCGGTTGCCTGAACGTTTAATTTATTCTCGGCAATATAATGGATCGCCGCGGAACGCTTTTGTGGATGGTCAATGCGTAGGCTTGCGCGGGCGTGCCGCTCGGTCAGACCCTTTTCTAAGATGTATTGTTGATCCTCGTACGGAAGCCTGAGAAGCCGCAGCTTGTTGGCAACTGCCGATTGACTAAGAGACATGCGGCGCGCCACCTCCTCTTGGGTCAGTCGGTAGGTTTCGATGAGCTTTCGGAATCCGTACGCCTGCTCGAACATATTCAAATCCTCTCGCAAAAGGTTTTCGATAATGGCAAGCTCGGCGGAGATTTGCTCATCAACCTCCATCAAAACGCAAGGGACGGTCAGATATCCGAGCATTTTTGCCGCGCGAAGCCTTCGCTCGCCGGCGATCAGCTCATAACCGTAAATATCGTCGGGATCGGTAAGCCGTACGGTCAGCGGTTGCAGAATTCCGTATCGGCGAATGGAATCGGCAAGACGAATGATGGAGTTTTGGTCAAATTCCGCTCTGGGTTGGGCGCGATTGGGGCGAATATCGTCGGTTTTGATTTGAAGAACCTTTTTTCCCAGCTCCTCCTCGATGGTCTTTCTTTTGAAGTATTTGAGATCGGTCATGGTGGCTTCTTCCTTTCTTTTTTAAATCCTCTTGTGTTTCACGTGAAACGTTGTACAGATTATAGCATATCGGAAATAAAAAAGCCATCGAACGATGCTTGTCAATTTCTGCTCGGTCATTCGGGAAAATAAGAAAAAAGCGGCCGAATCAGCGGTTTCGGTCGCTTTTTTAAGAAAACCCGTGGTATTTTATAGGGGTTTCTTGGATATTTTCGAGAAATGTCTTGGATAATTTTTTGGAGTATTCTTTTCTTTTTTAATAAAAATCAAGCATCGCTCCTCAAATTCGTCACCGTTTGCCGTCAAATTGCAAGAGGTGATTTCCACGTTTCCGCCACCGCAGAGAGAAATTGCTTGCTTGGAGGTGGACAGCTCATCCTCACCTTGCTGTGATTTCATGGCGATCATTTGTCCGCCTACACGTACAAACCCAAGACAAAGCTCGGTAAGGACGGGGAGCGAGGCGACGGCTCTTGCTGTGACCACGTCGAACGACTCTCGATATTCCGGCTTGTGCGCAAGCTCTTCGGCACGTGCCGCAAGGGCGGTTACGTTGTGAAGCCCCAGCAGCTCGGCTGTTTCCGCCACGTAACGAATTCTCTTGGCGGTTGCGTCAATGGCAACCATCGTAAGATCGGGGCGGAAAATAGCCAAGGGTAAAGTCGGAAATCCCGCGCCACAGCCTACGTCCAAGAGACGCGCTCCCTCGGGCAGATGCTTCATGATCATCAGAGAATCGACGTAATGCCGCAAAATTACCGCTTTTTCGTCGGTAATTGCGGTTAAATTCATGGTTTCGTTGACCTTTAACATTCGTTCGGTCAAGGAATAAAGCTTATTTGCTTGTTCTTCGGTGCAATCCAAGCCGTTCAGGGTGAACAGTCGGTTGCACTCGGAATAGAATTGTGTCTGGTCCATTCCATGGTTCCTTTCTTTATGTTTCACGTGAAACAATCAGTGCATTCCCAGATAAATCAGGAGCACAGAAATATCCGCAGGATTTACACCGCTGATTCGGGAGGCTTGTCCGATGGTCAGCGGACGGATCTGCGCCAGCTTCTGCGCTGCCTCTAAACGGAGTCCTCGAATGGCGGAATAGTCTATATGTTCGGGCAATCGCTTGGTCTCCAGCTTTTCGTGGCGCTGTACCTCGTTGATTTGCCGCTTGATATATCCCTCGTACTTAACCGATACTTCTACCGTTGTGATGACTCTTGGCGGAAGAGTGGGACGGTTTTTGTCGATTTCTGCCAGCATTTCGTAGGTCAGATCGGGTCTGCGCAAAAGATCTGCCAGAGAAACACCGCTTCCAACCGGCGTCATGCCGTGGGCGACCAAAAAGGGATTGCAGTGATCGGGAGAATAGTGGGTGGCGCGCAGACGGGCGATTTCGTCCTCCACCAGCTTCTGCTTCTCCAAAAATGCTTGATATCGCTCCTCGGAGATCAATCCCGCCGCATACCCCTTGGGGGTCAGGCGGGCATCTGCGTTATCCTGACGAAGCAGTAGGCGGTATTCCGAGCGGGAGGTCATCATTCGATAAGGCTCGCTCGTGCCTTTGGTCACCAGATCGTCGATCAGGGTTCCAATATAGCTCTCGCCACGGGTCAGGATCAGGGGATCCTTGCCATGGAGCTTTAAGGAGGCATTGATTCCCGCGATTAAGCCCTGGGCGGCGGCTTCCTCGTACCCCGAGGTGCCGTTAAACTGTCCCGCACCGTAAAGTCCCTCAATTTCCTTACATTCCAAGGTGGCGTAGAGTTGGGTGGGGTCGATGCAATCGTATTCGATGGCGTAAGCGTAGCGCATGATCTCTGCGTTCTCAAAGCCCTTAAGGGAGCGAAGCATGCTTCTTTGGACGTCTACGGGAAGCGAGGTGGAAAAGCCTTGGATATACATTTCCTGTGTGTTCCGTCCCACAGGCTCGACGAATAACTGGTGGCGCTCCTTGTCGGCAAAACGAACCAGCTTATCC
>JAZORA010000015.1:0-2215 GCA_045656365.1 Eubacteriales bacterium
GGTATTGGTGTTGACCACGTGACTTCCCGCATCGTAATAGGCGCGGTGAATTTCCACGATCTGATCGGGATGGGTCAGATTCCAACGCTCAGGCATCTCGCCTACGGCGAGCCCACGCGCCTGAAGAAGCGTACCCATACCTCCGTCCAGATACAATATTTCATTTTTAATAAAATCCGTAATCTTCATTGATTTCTCCAGGTTTTACGTTACTTTTGGCACGATAATGGCAAGGGTTCTCTTCCCCTCAAGGGAGTAATTGCCATCAAAGCCGTTACCGATTTCGTAGGTGACATCACAAGACTTTCGTTCAGTGTCACCCCGATTTGTCGTGACGCATCCAAGACATTCAGAATATCTCTTTGCATCGACAAAGGAATGTCTCCGTATCCGGGACTAAAGCGAGGACGGATTTTCCAACCGCTGGGTTGGTATTCCTTCCGCATATCCTTTTCAAACCGCGCGCAAAGGCTCTCCACCCGTTCCGCACCGATCGCCTGAAACAAAAGCGCTTTTGCGGGAGAGATCCGACTGTATCGCGCGATCAATCGATCCATCTCAATTCCAACCGTCGCAGAAAACACGATCACGCCTGCCGCACAGGAAAGCGCTCGGCGCAAATCCTCCGACCTGCTTCTTGTAAATCCAAGATCCACCCATTCCCCGTCCATCGAGACGGGAAACTCCCCGTAAGAAACCCGATAGGAGAGTTTTCCGTTCAGTTCGGGTAAGCACTCACGAAGCAGATCGATCAGATCGCCACGATCCTCGGGAGCGCCCGCATAACGGAGAATTTCTCGCATATTCACAACAGGGGCACGATAATTCTTTACGAAAATACAGCTCATATCATTCAAGCTCGCCCTTGCCAAGAATCGAGGAAAGATTATCCACGATCTTCTCTGCCACGTCGGGCTTGTTCATCGAATACACGTGAACGTTCCCAATACCGTTGGCGTAAAGATCGATAATCTGATCGGTAGCATACGCAATTCCCGCCTGCTTCATGGCATCGGGGCTGGTTCCAAATCGATCCACAAGTGCTTTGAAGCGCTGGGGCATAAAGGAGCCCGAAAGCTTCATGGCTCTCTCCACTTGATTTCCGTTGGTGATGGGCATGATTCCGGGAATGACGGGAACGGTGATCCCCGCTTCGCGAATCTTATAGAGAAAATTATAAAGCAGATTGTTATCAAAAAACATTTGGGTCGTCAAAAAGGAACAACCCGCGTCCACCTTTTCCTTCAGGTAACGGATATCCTCTCTTTGATCCCTGCTTTCGGGATGGATCTCGGGATAGCAAGCGCCGCCGATACAAAAATCCGCACCGCTCTCCTTGATATCCCGGATCAGATCGACAGCGTGGCGATATGCCCACGAGGAACGGTCTCTTCCCTCCATCTCAGGCGTCAGATCACCTCTGAGCGCCATGACGTTTTCAATTCCCGCCGCCTTCATCTGCTTGATCTTCTCACGAACCGTCTCTCGGGTTGAGGACACACAGGTCAGATGCGCCAGCGTGGGAACACCGTAACATTCCTTGATATTTTTTGCAATCTCCAGCGTATACTGACTGGTTCCGCCTCCCGCGCCGTAGGTGACACTCATAAAGGATGGCTTCAGCTTGGCGATCTCCTCGGTCGCGTGCTTCACCGACTCAAACGAGCTATCGGTTTTGGGAGGAAATACCTCAAAGGAGATGGAGTATTGATTTTTTTGTAACAATTCACTCAGCTTCATATCGGTCGTTCCTTTCATTGAACAGACTTTATCCTAATTATTATATCACGGCATTTCTTGATTTTCAATATTTTGCGCGAAAAAAGGGGCTGATGAAATCAGCCCCGATTTTTCATTCGATTGTAAAAATCAGACCACGCCCTGTGCCTTCATAGCATCAGCAACCTTAACGAAGCCTGCGATGTTCGCACCTGCAACCAGATCGTCACCCAGACCGTATTCGTTTGCTGCCTTGATGGAGTTGTTGAAGATATTGCTCATAATGGTATGGAGCTTCGCATCAACCTCTTCTGCCGACCAGCTGTAGCGCATGGAGTTCTGGGACATTTCCAGACCCGATACGGATACGCCGCCTGCGTTAACTGCCTTGGAGGGAGCAATGATGACACCGTTTGCCTTCAGGTAAGCCATAGCCTCATTGGTGGTAGGCATGTTGGAAACCTCAACGTAATACTTGATTCCGTTGGCAACGATC
>JAZORA010000016.1:0-9484 GCA_045656365.1 Eubacteriales bacterium
CCTATACCTATCGTTTGGATGAGCGGAAATTGACCATTCAGATTCCTTTCTCTGAGGCGGGTGTGGGACTTCTCGAAAACGCGATGACGCCCCGTGTTATCGAAAATATTCTGGCGAGTGAGTTTTCAATCACGCGAGCGGTTCATATCGTGCACGATCCCTATTCCGGTGAGCGCGTTTCGGACTCCATGCGCCAGAAGATGGATCAGATCGATCGGCAGATTCAAGCCGCTGAGCGGGACTATGATTCGGCAGTTGCCCGTGGTGCTTCTGAGGGCGCTCAGCCTGAGAACGAGGAGGTTAAGCTTCCGAGACTCGCCACGGTTTATGACGAGGAAGCGGCTGTAATACGGACGGGTGACGGTCAGTATCGAATCGGTGTATCTACCTTTGATTTATCAGAACCCGAGCTTCTTGTCGGCGTAATGTTTCCGATGGATCCTGTTCCGATCGCTTCGGTTCGTCGCCCCATTCGCAACGTGACCTTTGTTGGTGAGGTGTTTAACTTTACCAAGGAAGCCAACCGAGCAGGGGACAAGTTTAACATCAGCTTCGGACTGTTTGACGGAAACGCTTCGATTTACGTGAAGCATTATTCCATGCCGCCCGAGGACGCTGCCGAGGTGGCGGGTGCCGTTAAGTCGGGTATGACCGTCGCGGTTCACGGTTACCTGAAGACCGAACGAAACGATGACGAGCTCTACATGAGCTACACCGATATAGCGAAAGTCAAAAAGCTGGAGCGAATGGACCGTGCGGAGAAGAAGCGCGTGGAGCTGCACTTACATACCAATATGTCCGCTATGGATGCCCTGATTCCCCCCGATGTTGCGGTTAAAACCGCAAAGAAATGGGGGCATCCCGCCGTGGCGATCACCGACCACGGAAACGTGCAAGGATATCCCGAGGCAATGATTGCGGCGGATAAAGCCGATATGAAGGTGATTTATGGTCTGGAGGCGTACTTTGTCAACGATACTGCCAGCGCTGTTTACGGAAATTATGGCGGTGGTTTTGAGGACGAATTTATCGTGTTTGACCTGGAAACCACGGGTCTCTCTCCTCTCAACTGTAAAATTACCGAAATCGGTGCGGTGAAGATCCGCGGCGGCGAGGTTCTTGAGCGTTATAATACCTTCGTGAATCCCGAATGTCCGATTCCTGAGGAAATCACGCGCCTGACGTCGATTACCGACGAGATGGTTGCCGATGCCCGCACCATCAAGGACGTGCTTCCCGAATTTTTCGAATTTATCGGCAATCGTCTCTTGATCGCCCATAATGCGGATTTCGATACAAGCTTCTTGCGAGTTGCCGCGCAAAATCTCGGATTACCCTTTGAGAATGCGTATTTGGACACGGTGGCGCTTTCCCGCTATCTAAATCCCGAGCTGAAATCTCATAAGCTCAATATTCTGGCGGAGCATTACCGTTTGGGTGACTTCCATCATCACAGAGCCTGTGATGACGCAGAGATGCTGGCAAGGATCTTTTTCGGAATGGCGGCACAGCTGACCGAGCTTGATATTAAGAGCTTTGATGATCTTCAAGCGGAAATGAGCGCCAAGGCAGATCCCTTGCAGTTAAAGACCTACCACCAGATCCTTCTTGTAAAGAACCAGACGGGTCTGAAGAACCTATATAAGCTGATCTCCAAGAGCTATCTCGACTACTATCGCAAGCAACCGAGAATTCCCAAGACAGAGCTTGAAAAGCACCGCGAGGGTCTTATCGTAGGATCGGCTTGTGAGGCGGGTGAATTGTTTTCGGCGATCCTCGAGGGTAAGCCCGACCATGAGTTGGAGGAGATCGTCAATTTCTATGACTATCTGGAGATTCAGCCTATTTCTAACAATCGCTTTATGATTGAGCGTGGAGACGTGGCGGACGACGAGGGATTACGTGATTTGAACCGTCGCATCGTTGCGCTCGGTGAAAAATACGGAAAGCCCGTGGTGGCGACCTGTGACGCCCATTTCCTCAACGACGAGGATTCTCTCTATCGTAAAATCCTTCTTGCCGGCATGAAATTCAAGGATGCCGACAACGAGTGCCATCTCTATTACCGAACCACCGAGGAAATGCTGGAGGAATTCTCCTATCTTGGTGAGGAAAAGGCGTACGAGGTGGTGGTGGAGAATACCAATCTGATCAACGACATGATCGAATCGGTGCGTCCCATTCCCAAGGGCTCCTACACCCCCAACATGGAGGGAGCAGAGGAGGAGCTTCAGGAAAAGTGCTGGACCCGTGCCAAGTCCATGTACGGCGATCCCGTTCCGGAAATCGTAGGAAAGCGTTTGGAGAAGGAATTGACCTCCATCATCAAAAACGGCTTTGCCGTGCTTTATATGATCGCGCAACGCTTGGTTTGGTATAGTGAAAGCCAAGGCTATCTTGTTGGCTCCCGTGGCTCGGTTGGATCATCCTTTGTAGCTACCATGGCGGGAATTTCCGAGGTCAACCCCTTGCCGCCTCACTATTATTGTCCTAAGTGCCAGCACTCGGAGTTCTTTACCGACGGCTCGGTTGGATCGGGATTTGATCTTCCCGATGCCTACTGTCCGAAGTGCGGTACGAAGCTGAATGCTGACGGTCACGATATTCCCTTTGAAACCTTCCTTGGATTCTACGGCGACAAATCTCCCGATATTGACCTGAACTTCTCGGGCGACGTGCAGGGAAGAGTCCATAAATACACCGAGGAGCTGTTCGGTAAGGAAAACGTGTTCCGCGCGGGAACGCTGGGAACACTTGCCGACAAGACAGCCTTCGGATTTATTGCCAAGTATTTTGAAGGAAAGGGAGTCAGCCTTGGACGGGCGGAAATGGATCGGATCATTCAGAACTGCGTGGGTGTCAAGCGCACCACGGGACAGCATCCGGGTGGTATCATCGTAATTCCACGCGAATACGAGGTTTACGATTTTACTCCTGTTCAGCATCCCGCTGACGACCCCCATTCGGATATTGTTACTACTCACTTTGCTTTCTCCTATCTGCACGATACGATTCTGAAGCTGGACGAGCTTGGACACGATATTCCGACCAAATATAAGTATCTCGAAAAGTTCTCGGATACGAGTGTCATGGACGTTCCCATGAACGATCCCGCCGTTTACGAGCTGTTCCTTTCCACCAAGCCCTTGGGAATTACCCCTGAGGATATTGATGCCCAGATCGGTACGTTCGGTCTGCCTGAGTTTGGTACGCGATTCCTGCAACAGGTTCTGATGGACGCAAAGCCCAAGAACTTTGCCGATCTTTTGCAGATCTCGGGCTTGACTCACGGTACGGACGTATGGCTCGGCAACGCCGAGGAGCTGATTAAGCAAGGCGTTTGTGATATTTCCAAGGTAATCGGATGTCGTGACAATATCATGAACGACTTGATCCGTTACGGCGTGGAGAATGCCATGTCCTTTAAGATCATGGAAAGCGTACGAAAGGGTAAAGGACTGACACCCGAGTGGGAAGCCGAGATGAAGGCACACGACGTGCCCGATTGGTATATCTGGTCCTGTAAGAAGATCAAGTACATGTCCCCGAAGGCACACGCGGCGGCGTACGTTATGTCGGCGATCCGCCTTGGCTGGTACAAGGTTCATATTCCGATCGCATTCTACTGCTCCATGTTTACCGTTGCCCCTGGTGGCTTTGACGCCGAGGTGGTTATGCGGGGACGGTCGGGCGTGATGGCGACCATCAAGGATATTGAAAAGCGCGGAAAGGAGGCGTCTCCCAAGGAGCAAGCCTCGATTCCATCCTTGCAGCTGGCAAATGAGTGCATGGCGAGAAAGATTCGTTTCCTTCCCATTGATATCGAGAAATCTCACGCCTTTGCCTTCCTGCCTGAAAACGGAGCGATTCGCATGCCCTTCTCGGCTTTGTCGGGACTTGGAGAGAACGCGGCGCAAAAGATCATCACCGCTCGTGAGGAAGAGCCCTTCTTCTCGGTGGAGGATCTGCAAAAGCGCGCGGGTCTTACAAAGAGTGTCATTGAAATTTTACGGAAAAACCACGTTCTGGACAATCTCAATGAAACCGACCAGTTGACCTTCTTTTAATAAAAAACAAACGGTGTGAATATCCGATTTCGGATATTCACACCGTTTCTGTTTTTAAATTATTCTTCGTCGAAAAGCTTGATTTGCTCTGCGGGACGGAGCACCGGCTCGGGACGATAGGGAAGTCCCAGATGCTCGTAAGCAAGACGGGTCACGCAACGACCTCTGGGTGTACGGCTCAAAAAACCGATCTGCAAGAGGTAGGGCTCATAAACGTCCTCAAGGGTGATGGCTTCCTCGCCGACCGTTGCCGCCAGCGTTTCCAAGCCAACAGGACCGCCGTCGTAAAACTTAATGATGGTTTCAAGCATCTTTCGGTCGGTATTATCCAATCCCAATCCGTCGATCTCAAGGCGCTGAAGGGCAAGATTGGCAATGGCACTGTCGATCTTTTCCTTTCCGTTGACCTGGGCAAAATCGCGAACACGCTTGAGCAGTCGGTTGGCGATTCGGGGCGTTCCACGGGAGCGGGAGGCGATCTCGTACGCTCCGTCGGGTGTGATGGCAAATCCAAGGATTCCCGCGCTTCGAATGACGATGGTGGTCAATTCCTCGGGAGTGTAAAGCTCCAGCTTCAGCATGACACCGAAGCGGTCACGCAAAGGAGTGGTCAACTGACCGGCTCTCGTGGTCGCACCGATCAGGGTAAAGCGGGGCAGATCGATCCGAATGCTCCGCGCGGCGGGACCCTTACCGATGATGATATCCAGCGCGTTGTCCTCCATAGCGGGATAGAGAATCTCCTCAACCGATCGGGACAGACGGTGGATCTCGTCGATAAAGAGCACGTCGCCCTCGGATAGATTCGTCAGGAGCGCCGCAAGATCCCCTTGCTTTTCAATGGCAGGACCCGAGGTAACACGGATGTTGACCCCCATCTCTGCGGCAATGATATTGGAAAGGGTCGTCTTACCCAATCCGGGAGGGCCGTAGAGAAGAACGTGGTCGAGACTTTCACCACGGATCTTGGCGGCTTCAATGTAAATTTTCAGGTTTTCCTTTGCCTTTTCCTGACCGATATAATCCTCAAGAGTCTTGGGGCGAAGAGAAGGCTCGGTGCTTGTGTCATCACGGGTATAGGAGGTGGTCATAATCCGATTTTCAAAATCAAATTCTTCGTTGTTAAAATCCACGTCTGATTGCCTCCTTATTTCATGATTTTTCTAAGTGCAAGACGAATAATTTCGTCCAGCTCCAGCTTGTCGGTGTCAATGGAACGCAGTACCGATTGTGCTTCGGCACGGGAATATCCAAGTGCCATGAGGGCATCCTGCGCGTCCGAAAGCTTTCCGCCCGAAACGATGACGGGAGTAAGCTCCTCCGCCACAACACCGCCATCCTCGGGGAGAAGAACCGTCTTTTTTACCTTGTCCTTCAACTCGAGAATAATTCTTGCGGCAGTCTTGGGTCCGATTCCGTTTGCTTGCGCGATGGCTTTCTTATCGTCAAAGCAAATGGCACGGGTCAGCTTGGCGGGAGTGAGCTGTGAAAGAATGGCGACCGCTGCCTTCGGCCCGACGCCCGATACAGTGATCAGCATTTTAAAGGCGTCCAGCTCCTCGGCATCCGCAAAGCCAAAGAGCTCTACTCCGTCCTCACGGACTGCCATATAGGTGTAAAGCTTGGCATTGGGCAGCTCCTCCGCACCTGCCCGATGGGGCAGAGCGCTGTAGGTCGTTTGGGTAATGGTCAGCTTATATCCAACACCGCCCGCATCTACGACGGCGTAGCCAAGCTCCAGATGAGCCAGCTTTCCGCTAATATAATAAAACATCAGGAGTCTCCTTTACTATCGTCTGTTTCCTCTGGCGAGTGCTCTTCTTCCATGGGGAGATCGTCAGGGGTACTTTTTTTCGTCAGGAACCGGAACAGATCCTTCAGTCCCCAAGATGAGTGTTTGGAATTGGCTGAGTCAAGTGCCGCCTCCTCTTCGTTCTCAGCAAAATCCTCAAGGATCCAGAAATTCTGGGGAATCGGGGTCGATTCGTCCTTTTTCTTACGACGGCGGATGAGATGATCCGCTACACAGATGGCAATCAATATGCCAAGACCGGAGATGGAAACGATCATGCCTACGTGATAAACCGTGGGGCTGTAACGAAGCTCGATCGTATGCTCTCCCGAAGCGGCTACGTCAAAGGAAACCAGCGCGTCAAGGGATTTGTAAATTTCCACTTGCTCACCGTCCACGAGGACCTTCCATCCCTCGTCGTAGGGAATGGTGGTCAGGATCATTTGCTCGTCCTCGGTTGTGGTCAGAGTACCCGTCAGGTGATCCTCACGGTAAGAATCGTCGATCATCAGCTGAGGACCGGCTCCAAGCGCATCAAACGCAGACTCAAATGCATCCTGATCGATGTACCAAGCGTAATACTCGTTGTTATAGAGGGTTAACGGATCATCCTTTAGGGTGATTTTTACGTCCACAAGCTCACCTGCCTCATAGTATCCGAGAGAAACAATATGTCTTGAATTGCTTCCAAGATATGCACCAAGCTCCTCTTCATTGACCGAAATGGTGGTTTCGGTCAGGGATCTGCCGGGAGTATAGAAATAATACTCGGCGGAGGTGGGTGCGACAAAGCTATGAGTAAAATAGGCTTTTTGATCATTGACCATATTCTCGTAAGTGGTTTGCGTTCCCGACGTTCTGACCGAGCAGAAGGGGGAGGGGGTCATGGTTGTCTCGCGAACGGGCTTGAAAATTCGTCCCGACGCGGTATCGCCCAGCATACTGCCGACCAAACGGTTCAGATTCTCGAAATAGATGGCTCGGTCGTTCCATTCAAACCCCGAAATGGAGGAATCAACGCCATACGCCAGCGAGAGTGCGTACTCATTGTAATAAGCGGTATAATGCTCGTCGGAGGCGACTGCGTTGTAGGTATGTGTCAGCTTATCCGAGTCGGTTTTATCAATGATATATTTGATTCCAATCAGTGAATCGTTGACGGGATTTCCGCCACGGTATTGGGAGAGATGGGAACGCGAGGTGTAGCCCAATCGTCCCAAGAATCGAATGGTTTCGGCATTGAGCGTTGAGGTGGATCCCGAAATGCCGCGCATTGACAAAGCCATGTTGTCGTTATATTTCCGATGGACAATCTTTTCCATACGGTAGAAGCTGTCGTCGGCTTCTTTGACCTCTTCTACCACGGGGCGTAGGTTTTCAAAATAGTCATAATAGCCGCGCTCTCCGCTATGCTTACCGTATAGCACCTCGTTGTCAAACTGCACCATGCAAGAAACACCGCTGAAAAACAGCTCCATGCAAACCACCGCAACGAGCAGGGCGGAAACGTTTTCGACCATTTTCGGCTTTCTGTGGCGGATCATCAGGCAGAGAACCACCAAAATCGTAATGGAAGCAAAGATGGTCAACCAAACGGTATCCAGCTCCTTGAGGGATTCATTTCCTTTCAGGTAGGTCTCAAATTCCAGCTTATCACAGACTGTAACAAAGAGGATCAGGAAGGCGCAGATTCCCAAAAGGAAGCGTTCTCCAACCCGACGCATATTGCCGATCCCCTTGTAGGCGAGAACCAATAGGAAGAAGCACAGCAAAAAGCTTTGACGGTAATTGAGCCAGTTGGGCTTTTGGAAGCCGTGCCAGATCAGATCAAGGGGGCTGGCGATAAAGCTGAGTACGAAAAAGGCAATGAAGAAGAGAGAAGCGATCTTCTCACGGGAGGAGAACTTACGGGACATGAAATAGACGGGAACCAAGAATAGTGTCAGGATTCCGGTATAGACCCAGGGCAGTCCCTCGGGATGAACGGTGTCGTAGCTTCCGGGGAGGAATTTCGTAAAGAAATCCAAGAATTTAAACTTGGTCTGGAAGCTCCAGTTGGGGTCCGAAAAAGTCGTTTTACCAAAGGTTAAGGAATAGTACGCGCCGAGGATCACAAAGGCGGCGATCGCAATCGCCACAAGGGAAAAGAGTGCGATCCGAAGAAGGGCACGGAGAAAGTGCAGACGCGTGCCACGGGGATTCAATTCCCTGGAGGTGTGGCTGAAGTAATCGTAAAAGAAATAGAGCGCCACGTAAATGCAAACCATGTAGCCGATATAGTAATTGCTCATCACGGTCATGGCAAGAGAAATGACGAATAGTTTATAGTGACTGTGGCGGATCAGCTGCTCAATGGAGTAGGTCAGGATAGGAAGCCAGATCAAGGCATCCAGCCACATCAGGTTATTTTGATAAACGATGGAATAGGCGCAGAGGGCGTACATACAGGAAAAGGTCAGTACTACCATGCGACTTGGATTTTTGGTATGCTTATGCAGATAGAAACCAAAGGTAAAGCCGCAAAGACCGACCTTCAGGAGGATAATAGTCAAAATGGCTTCCTGTATTGCAGATTGGGGAAAGAGGGCAACGAGATAGCTCAGGGGACTTGCCAGATAGTAGGCATAGATTCCCATAAATTCGCCGCCGAGGGCACGGTAAAAGGAGTAGAAAAAGCTTCCTTCACCGTAGATCGCGTTGCGCAACGCCTCGTGGAAAAATACGTATTGTCCATGCAGATCGAGTACCAGAACC
This sequence comes from Eubacteriales bacterium, assembly GCA_045656365.1. GTDB lineage: Bacteria > Bacillota > Clostridia > Oscillospirales > CAG-272 > HGM12713. The sequence continues at coordinate 8,614 of JAZORA010000016.1, forward strand.
GAGGTGGTGCCAAAGGGATAGATTTCCATGGCGACATACATAAGAAACATGATCACGGTGGGAATGATAAAGCAGTAGGCAAGATAGGAGGCAGGGGCATTCACGATCCGATTCTGAATCTTTTTCAGGCGACCGCACAACCCGTTCGCTTCTTGAAGCTCGGGGGTTACGGTAAGGGTGACTTGTTCGTTATTCATTACCTTCTCCCTCCATATTCTCGGATGAAACGATTCGCTTGGTGGCTTTCTCCAGCTTGATGCGGTCAATATCCATATCGCGACCACACCCAAGGCAGATCACACGTACGGAGCTGCCTACTCTCATGACGCGGAACTGCTTCCCGCCGCAAGGATGCGGCTTCTTCAACTCGATAATATCGTTTACCCTGTATTTGATAATTTCCATTTGATCACCATTCTTTAAAATATATAATATTATTTTATCATAAGATCAATATTTTGTAAACAAGTATTCAAAATTTTACAAAATAATAAAATTTATTTGACTTAGATGGGGGAATGTGGTATAATGTAATTTGAGATACTGTACGGAGGTGTCCATGATTATTCTGGGAATTGACCCCGGTCTGGCAATTGTCGGTTGGGGGGTTATCGAATATAGCGGATCCCGTTTTCGCACGTTGGGGTATGGTTCGATCGATACGCCTGCGGGGATGGAGACCGAGGAAAGACTGTCGCTGATCTTCGATGGAATCACGAAGCTGATCGAAACCTATCATCCCGATCAGATGGCGGTAGAGGAATTGTTTTTTAATACCAATATCACCACGGGAATCCGTGTGGCGGAGGCGAGAGGCGTGATCATTATGTGCGCCCACCGTTTGGGGGTCAAGGTGTTTGAATATACGCCC
>JAZORA010000017.1:0-5415 GCA_045656365.1 Eubacteriales bacterium
CTTGCGCCTACTTCCTGCAAGAGAAAAGCGACTAAGGCATTTGTGTTTTTTGACGAACTGTTGCTTTCTAAAAGAGGTTTATCAGTTGCCCGAAAGCCCATCCAATCGGACGGGCTTTGCTTTTTTCGCAATGCGTTGACAAAATCGAAATTATGTGCTACAATATAAAAAACGCAAACGGTAGCGAGGTGTTGCGATTGAAAAAGGAAGGGGACGAGAGGATGATCCGAACTGTTTTATTGGATGCGGACGATACGTTGTTTGATTTCAAAAAGTCCGAGAGCGTGGCACTATCGGAAACACTGCGCCGATTTGGGGTGGAGCCCACCGAGAGAATCGTGGCGCGGTACAGTGAGATCAACGACGGCTATTGGAAAAAGCTTGAGCGCGGAGAGATCCTACGTGCCGAATTGAAGGAGCGTCGATTCGAGGATCTTTTTGGGGAGCTTGGCGTGGACTGTGACGCGCGCGCGGTGTCGGATTGCTACGCGGATTTGCTCGCACAGGGGCATTTCTTCATCGACGGCGCAGAGCAGCTTTTGGAGGATCTGTACGGGCGGTACGATCTCTATATCGTGTCCAACGGGTATGAAAAAACGCAGCGAGGACGGCTTGCGAGCGCGAGGGCGGAGCGTTATTTCAAGGACGTGTTCATTTCCCAGCAGATCGGCGCGGATAAGCCCGATCCCGCATTCTTTGCGGCGTGCTTTTCAAGGATCCCGAATTTTTGTCGGGAGGAAACGGTGATCGTAGGGGATAGCCTCACCTCGGATATTCTCGGTGGAATCCGCGCGGGGATCAAAACCGTTTGGTTCCGCCACCGTGACGCGCAACATCCGATCGACGGCATCACACCCGACTGTGAGATCCATCACCTCTCCGAATTGCTCCCGTGGCTCGAGGGGCAGGATTGAATGGATCGTGTAGGGCTTCGGAGGAGTAAAGACGTTTTGCAAGGCTGTTGAAAAAGGGGAGGAATATGATGGAAAAAGCGGATTGGAGATTAAACAGGCAAGAGCTGTATTTGCTCGGCAAAACCTTGTATTTTCGCAAATGGCAGGCAAAAAACAAGGAATGCGATCACTGTCATTGTGAATTTTGTTGGGATAAATTTTCGGATGAAGAGAATACGTTGCACGAAGGATATACCACAAAAGATCTCTATTATTGGATCTGCCCAACCTGTTATAAGGATTTCAAGGAGATGTTCCAATGGAACACGGTTGAAAAATCCGAATAAATAAGCTCCCAACAGATCGCAAAAATCTGTTGGGAGCTTTCATTCTGAAGAGCGTCGATCAGATCGCTTTTTTTAACACGTGTTAAGATTTCGCGGAAAAGACCACCGAGGCGGCGATGAGACTGTAATTTTTCGTTCCGATTGTGATCTGCTCCCATTGCTCGGCAGAGCCGCCGTAGCGGATGCCGGTGAGATAGGAGCAACGGTAGAACGCCATATCCGAAATGCGCGTGACGGTGGAGGGGAGAAAGACCGAGGAGCCGCCGCGCATCGCGGGGTAGAGAATCAGCGTGGAGCCGTCGGCGGTGTAAAGAACGCCGTCAATATCGCGGTAGGCGGCGTTTTTCTCGCTCACCGAGATATAGATCAGATTGGGACAGTCGGCAAACGCCAAGGCACCGATCTGCTTCACGGTCGCGGGAATCTGCACGGCGGTCACGCTTTCGCATCCAAGGAGCGCTTTCTCACCAATGGCGATCACACGGTCGCCGTTCGGGGCGTATTCGGGGATCACCACGAAGGCGTCCTCGCAGGTGCCAACGTCGATCAAACGGCAAACGCCAAGCTCGATCCGTTCAAATACGAGCCCATTTCCGAGCATCTCGGTCTCGGACTCCGCGGGCGGAAGCAGAACGCCGCTCACAACGGTCTCGGGCGCGGCAAGAGTAGGGGAGGGCGACGTCGTCAGATGAGGTCTCGTTGGCTCGCCCTTCCCCTGCGGCTCCGTTTGCAGAGAGGAGAGGCAGATCATCGCAACGGTGAGGGCAAGCGCGATGGTAAACACGATGGCGAGCGCGATCATAAGCGGTTGGCTGTTGGTGGATTTCATTTTTTGCTTCCTTCCTTTTTTACGTAGCCGAGTTCAACCTATACTGTCTCGGTTAGCGGTACAGCTTCATTATGACAGATTTTTGTGGATCTGTCAATCAAAACCGTGCGACCGAAAGCGACGGAAAACGGAAGCCTTCCGCACGGGAGGGAACGAAAAAAGCGGTACGTCGTCGCATTTACAAAAATCCTGTCCGATTGGCACGAACGGTTTTTTTTGTGCTTTTGCGCATACGTATGTGAAAAAACGGCTTGATTTTTCTGGAGAAATGTGATACAATAAAACGGTAATTACGCGAGAGAGGAGATGAGAGGATGCCAAGGCTCAAGATCGGAGACGTGACGGTTCCGCACGGTCTCTGTCTCGCGCCGCTTGCAGGCGTGAGCGACAGATGCTTTCGGCGGATGGCGAAACGGTACGGCGCGGAATACACCGTGAGCGAAATGGTGTCCGCAAAGGCGCTTTGCTACGAGCAGGGGTGCAAAAAGCCGATCACCGAGGCGCGAATCCGCACGGCACCGCTTGCCGCCGTGATGCTAGACGAATATCCGATGGCGGTACAGCTGTTCGGCTCGGAGCCCGAATTTCTCGCACGCGCGGCGCAAATGCTGGAGAGCGGAGAATACCTTGGGGCGTGCGGAGAGATCCCTCCGGCGGCGATCGATATCAATATGGGCTGTCCGATGGCAAAGATCGTTGGAAACGGCGAGGGAAGTGCCTTGATGAAGGATCCCGCGCTGGCGGCATCGATCGTGGAGGCTGTTGCGAAAGCCGTCTCGCTTCCCGTCACCGTAAAATTTCGGTCGGGCTGGGATGCGGAGCATATCAACGCGGTCGAGTTTGCCAAACGGATGGAGCAGGCGGGCGCGAGTGCGATCTGCATCCACGGAAGAACGAGAGAGCAGATGTACGCGCCGAGCGCGGATTGGAAGATCATCAAGGCGGTCAAGGAGGCGGTTTCGATACCCGTGATCGGAAACGGCGATATTTTCAACGCGGCGGACGCGCTTCGGATGCTTGAGGAAACGGGCTGCGACGGCGTGATGATCGCAAGAGGAGCGCAGGGGAACCCGTGGATCTTTCGGGAGATCCTTTGCGCAATGGAGCAAAAGGAGTACGTAGTGCCAACCGTTAAGGAGCGCCTGTCGGTCGCGTTGGAGCATGCGAGGGCGTTGACGGAGGAAAAGGGCGAGCGCATCGGGATCGCGGAATCAAGAAAGCACGTGGCGTGGTACGTTCACGGGATCCGAGGCGCGTCGTCGGCAAGAGGGCGGCTGATGACGGTGAATTCCATCCAAGAGATTGAGGAAATCTTTGAGGAGCTGGAAAGTCAGGGTTAATTTTAAGAAAAAAATAAAAAAATCAAAAAAAGACTTGACAGAATGGAAAAAATCGTGTATAATCTTAAAAGATGGTTTTTTGAGGGCAACTTGAAACACCGTCCGTTTACTGGCGGAGGGAGGGATATAACATGGCAGAAATCAGAGTTAAGGAAGGCGAGTCTCTTGACAGCGCACTTCGTCGCTTTAAGCGTGCAACCGCTCGTTCCGGAGTCCTCACCGAGCTTCGTAAGAGAGAACACTACGAGAAGCCCAGCGTAAAGCGCAAGAAGAAGTCAGAGGCTGCACGCAAGAGAAAGTATAAGTAATCTTGCGTTAGATTTAATATCTAAGCATAAAAGCCGTTTGCAAAATGCAAACGGCTTTTTGTTTTTTGTTGACTTATACTTAAAAATGTGATATTATAAATATGTAGAGATTTTTTATAGGAGAACGGTTATGAAAAAGATATTAATTGCGTTGATTTCAATGATGCTTCTTATATCCTTGTGTGCTATTTCGATCCACGCTACGGATATAGCGGTGTTGCCGCCATACACGGAAGAGCTTGAATCTCTTGTTATAGAGGCTAAAAAAATGAGGCGCGGTCAGTATGAAACGACCGATGAAAAATGGGAATACTTTGAAGGATCACTCGATTACGCCGAGGAGCTTTTGGCAAATGAAAACGTGCCTCAAACCTACATAGATAATGCATTGAAGGATTTGCGTTATGCAATAAGCGCTATCGAAATGAGTGACACCCCTGTTAACAAGGATGAGCTTATGGCTAAAATAGAGGAGGCTATGAGCCTTGAAAAGCAAAATTATTTTATTTCCCAGACGAGATGGGATGAATTTCAAATGGCAATCTATTTTGCCAATGTAACCTTAGAGGACGAAAATGCCCGTCAAATTGAGGTTGATGACGCTTGTGAGAGCTTGAGAGATTGGATGTTGAGTTTATCTCAGTTTGAGGTGGGCATCGGTGGAGAAGAGACTGATATTGCTACCGACGTTATAATAATTGAATCCGATATTGAAAAATATCCACCCGTTAAGGACGTAATAATTCCCGAAGAGCCTAAATCCACAACTTCCGTTTGGGATGGCGGAGTTATTGAGCTTGGATGCGATGCAAGCCTTGCTATGTCGGCTTTGGCAATAGTGGGAATGATTGGCGCTGCGGCGGTAATTAAGAAAAAGGAAGATTGATTTTTAAAATTGAATTATAATTTAAAAGAGCAAGAACAAAAGAAAATTATCTTTGTTCTTGCTCTTGCTTTATATTGATTTAGGCATATCGAGCTGCTACGGCTCAATCCGCCTTGCAGATAAGCTCGATATCCCATGCGGGAATGTAGGGGTATCTGCGGAGATAGAGAGAATATTCGGGCAATATTTCTGCTACCCTTAAGGGGATAGCAAATATATCCTCGCTTCTGTGATAGACCGACACGGTAAGTGAGGGGCGATATGCTTGAATGGTTTTTAGCGATCCCGAGAGCGCTTGATCCTCTGCGCCCTCAACGTCGTATTTTATGTGGTCGATAGTAGTGTTACCAAGAACGTTGTCAAGCGAATCGGCGGCTATCTCAACGGTTTTTGCATTTGTCAAAGGGGCAAATGCTCCCGAATTTCGATTGGAGGAGCTGTTGAAGATAAGAGCTTCGCTATGCGACCAAGCGGCAAGATTTTTGGGATAAAGCTTGACGTTTCCCGTATAGCTCCCGCAAAATGCGGAAAGCTTTTTATACGTGCGTGCGTCGGGCTCGAATGCGTATGCGTATTCAAGATTCGGGGCATACTCAAGCATTTCGGCAAGAGTATCGCCTCTGTATGCGCCAAGGTCGGCAAATGAGCGAATGTTCTTTGCATCTATAAGTGAGAAGCTATCCTCACGGTTGCACTCCGCATCAAAAAGATGATCTATCCTTCCCGTGAGCTTATAGAGTATTACGTTATCGAATATTTTGCGTGAGAGCTCGTCGGCAAGAAGCGCGCGGGCGGAAAGTATTTTATCCTTG
>JAZORA010000018.1:0-2936 GCA_045656365.1 Eubacteriales bacterium
ACAATGTTCTCACAGACCCGTAGGGGCGAACTGTGTTCGCCCGTCCGGTTGAGAACAAACCATTGCTTTACGGGCGAACGCAGTTCGCCCCTACGGAATTGTAAAGATTTTAAAACGGTTTACTTACAAAAGAAAGTAACCAAAGAAACTTCCAAGCATGGGTTTTCGCTTTCTTTTGCTTCCTTTTCTTTCGCGAAAGAAAAGGAAGACGCGTCCCCAAAAAGAAAAGCCTCGGCATTTGCCGAGGCTTTTTGTATAACCGAAATTTAATTGTCGTCGTCCAGCTTGAGGACTGCCATGAACGCTTCGGGAGAGACCTGCACCGAGCCGAGCTGGCGCATCTTTTTCTTACCCTCCTTCTGCTTTTCGAGGAGCTTCTTCTTACGGGTAATATCACCGCCGTAGCACTTGGCAAGAACGTCCTTCCGCATTGCCTTGACCGTCTCACGGGCGATGATCTTTGAGCCGATGGCTGCCTGAATCGGAACCTCAAAGAGCTGACGGGGAATGTTGTCCTTCAGCTTTTCGGCGATCCGTCTGGCTCTGCCGTACGCCTTTTCCTCGTGAACGATAAAGGACAGAGCGTCTACCTGCTCGCCGTTCAAGAGGAAATCCAGCTTCACGAGCTTGGAGGGAACGTACTCGCCCAGCTCGTAATCGAGAGACGCGTAACCGCGGGAGCGGCTCTTCAGGGCGTCGAAGAAATCGTAAATGATCTCGTTGAGCGGCAGATCGTAATGGAGCTCCACGCGCGACGTGTCGATATATTTCATATCAATAAAGACACCGCGGCGATCCTGACAAAGATCCATCAGTCCGCCCACGTACTCGGTGGGGGTAATGATGTTGGCGCGTACAAGTGGCTCGTACGCCACGTCGATCTCGTCGGCGGGGGGGAAGTTGGAGGGGTTGTCGATCCGAACCATCTCGCCACCCTTTTTCTTGACCTCGTAAATAACCGAGGGGGCGGTGGTGATCAGGTCCAGATTGAACTCTCGCTCCAGTCGTTCCTCGATGATCTCCATGTGGAGGAGTCCAAGGAAGCCGCAACGGAAGCCAAAGCCCAGCGCGATGGAGGTTTCGGGCTCAAAGATCAACGCCGCGTCGTTGAGCTGCAGCTTTTCAAGAGCGTCCCGAAGGTCGCCGTACCGTGCGCCGTCGGCGGGATAGATTCCCGCGTAGACCATGGGCTGAACAGCCTTAAAGCCGGGGAGCGCCTCGGCGGTGGGGTTGTCATGGTGGGTAACGGTGTCGCCCACACGGGTATCACCTACGCTCTTGATGGAGGCGGTGATATATCCTACCTCACCGGCGGACAGAACCTCTGCCTTAGCAAGTCCAAAGGGGGTCAGATAGCCAACGTCAACCACGTCAAAGGTGGCGCCCGTGCTCATCAGGCGGATCTTGTCGCCGCTCTTCAGGGAGCCGTCAAAGATTCGTACGTTGACCACAACGCCGAGATAGCTGTCGTAGTAGGAATCAAAGATCAGTGCCTTCAGGGGGGCGTTTTCGTCGCCCTTGGGGGCGGGTACACCCGCCACGACCGCCTCGAGAACCTCGTTGATATTGAGTCCCGTTTTTGCCGAAACGGCGGGGCAGTCCTCGGCGGGAATGCCGATAATATCCTCGATCTCTCCCCGAACACGCTCAATGTCGGCGGAGGGAAGGTCGATTTTGTTGATGACGGGAATGATCTCCAGGTTTGCGTCTACCGCCAGATAGGCGTTTGCCAAGGTCTGCGCCTCAATGCCCTGGGTCGCGTCTACCACCAGAAGCGCGCCGTCGCAGGCGTTCAGGGAACGGGAGACCTCGTAGTTAAAGTCCACGTGACCGGGGGTGTCGATCAGGTTGAATTGATAAAGCTCGCCGTCGGGGGCGGTGTACTTCAGGCGGACGGCGCGCGCCTTGATGGTAATGCCGCGCTCCCGCTCCAGATCCATGTTGTCCAGAAGCTGCTCTTCCATTTCACGGGCGGAAACCGTATCGGTTGCCTCGAGGATTCGGTCGGCAAGGGTCGATTTTCCGTGGTCAATGTGGGCAATGATGGAGAAATTTCTTATATTTTCTTTCTTCGTGATATTTGACATGTCACACTCCGTATTTTGCAAATCCATAATGATACCTATATTATATAATATTTTCTTTTTTTTCACAAGTGGGTTTTGCAATTTTTTTCGTTCTCCGAGAAAAAACGGCGGACTGCGGAATCCCGATTACTCTTCACCAAAAAGGGTGAGGGGTCATACTATGGTAACGTAGGGCAAACGCCCCAATCTTTTAGGAGGATCTTTGTATGAATAACTGTCTGTGCAATCTGTTTGACGATAACTGGATCTGGTTGATCATTATCGCCCTCTTAATCATTTTCTGCTGCTGCGGAGGCGGCTGCTAAACCAAAAAGAGTAGGCGACGGGCATTGCCCGCCGCCTACTTTCTTTGAAAAGAAAGTAGGCAAAGAAACTTCCTGGCATTTGGTTTGTGCATTGACGTTTTGTTTTACAAAAGCTTTTGAAAAGAAAGGAACGGATCGTCGAAGGCGCCGACCCCTACCAAAAAGGGGAGTGAACCGTTTAAAATCTTTACAATTCCGTAGGGGCGTTCTGAGAACGCTCGCGTGCGAACACAGTTCGCCCCTACGGGTTTGTGTAAACAAAAAATAAGGGCGGATATAAAATCCGCCCCTATGAGGTCGATATTTGTGCAAACAACGTGGTAAGTTATAAACTATTTAGTTGAAAGTTTCTTTGCCTACTTTCTTTTCAAAGAAAGTAGGTCTCATTCAACAGAGATAATATAAGGATAGAGGGGCTGACCGCCGCGCATGACGGCGATGTCGGCGGAGGGAGCCTTTGCCTTAATGATCGCTTCCACGTCGGCTTCCGCACCTTCGGGCACATCCTCGCCGAGGAAGATCATCACGTAATAGGCCTCGCTCA
>JAZORA010000019.1:0-2697 GCA_045656365.1 Eubacteriales bacterium
AGGATGGCACTTAGAGCAAATTTCAACTCTGATCTCTCCGCCCTTGGTGGACTTGGTAGTAACACCCTCGCCGCAAGCGCAACGGATCACGCACTCTTCGTAATTAGGATGGATTCCCGATTTCATAACACTTTTACCTCGTTTCTAATATTCCGATGTTCTTTGACATCGTTTGCAAACATAGTAGATTATAGCACATCCTTTTTCGAAATGCAAGAGTTTTTTGAAAATTTTTTCGTTTTTTATTATATATTGATATGTTTTTTCTCAAAGCTCTCTAAAATCTTGCCTCGATCTCCTCACGCAGACGGGCAATGATCTTCTTTTCAAGACGGGATATGTAGGACTGGGAAATCCCCAGTCGGTCGGCAACCTCCTTTTGCGTCAGCTCACGGCGACCGCCCATGCCGTAGCGCAGCTCGATGATCTCCCGCTCCCGCGGCTCAAGAGACGCCACCGCCTCGCGGATCAGCCGCCGCTCCTCCATGCGCTCGATCTCGTTTTCGATCACGTCCTCCTCATTGCCGAGAACGTCCGAGAGAAGCAGCTCGTTGCCGTCCCAATCGGTGTTCAGCGGCTCGTCGATTGACACCTCCGAGCGCACCCCCGCGTTTTTTCGGATATACATGAGAATCTCATTTTCGATACAACGGGAGGCGTAGGTCGCCAGCTTAATATTCTTATCTGCCCGAAAGGTGTTGATCGCCTTGATCAGACCGATCGTACCGATGGAAACCAGATCCTCGATCCCCACACCCGTATTCTCAAACCGCTTGGCAATATACACCACAAGGCGAAGATTGTGCTCAATGAGAATCTGCCGCGCGTTTTCGTCCACGTGCAGACGAAGAATGACCGCCGCCTCCTCATCTCTTGTCAGGGGAGCGGGCAAAACCTCCGAGCCGTTGACGTAATAGACCCCTCCCCGACGCTTCCAAACCCACTTTTTGATTTTTCTGATCAGGGACCTAATCCCATCCCTCGTGCGCAAAAGCAATCGATTCATCATTCACTCTTCCCTTCTGTTTTTGACTGATTCAAATTATGTAAGCAGCTCACACGGAAGAAGCGCTCGGCTTTCGTGGGCACTTTTCCCCAGCTCCGCCAACGCCACAAGGGCATCCACCTGCCGCCCTCCCTTTCCGCAGTCTACCGTGATCTTCTCCATGCGCACCCCAAACAAAACCCCTTGCCCCGAGGCAGTCTTGGTTGGGATCAAGCGAAGATTTTTTACGTGTCGCGGACTGATCCTCTCCATGGCAGAGGGATCTCCCTCTCGCGCCGCCCGAAGGATCTCGGGGGGGAGAAGTCCGTCGAGGGCAGAAATATCCGTGACAATACAGGGTCTTCCGCTAATGGGCTCTCGCAATAGATTGCCGCTGTCAACCATGGCAAGGAGACGTCGGCTTCGTCCCCCGTAAAACAATTCCACGTCGGCTCGCTCCCTGGCGCTTCGCGCCGCAAAGAAGCGCCCTCCCAGCAACGTGAGCCACCCGCTGATCAGCGCTAAGAGAGCAAATACCCAAACCGAAATTCCGTCTCCCTCCACCGTTTCCAGTCCCTCCGATAAGGGCGAGCGGTTGAAAAGATGAAAGAGGGCGGTCATGATGCCGCCAAGCGCCATGGAGATCGCCGTTAACACCAAGGCATAGAGAGGAATGGATCTCCCTTCTCCCCTCCGATAAAAAACAATCGCGCAAAGAGCAAAGCAGATCAAGGCGTCCAAGCAAAGAGAGAGCGCACGTCCGAGGGGAGAAAACAAGGACAAGACGGCGTAAATGCCGCCTACCGCACCTCCCATCAATCCTCGCGCCACCGACAGACGAAGGCAAAGAATTTTTGAAGTCAAAAAGAGACAAAGAAAATCCATACTGAAATTGATCAAGAAAAACAAATCCACGTATACCGTCTGTCCCATTCGTCTTTGCCTCATTTCTTCCGTACTGTAATCCTGCTTCTATTATACTCTCCTCCCTCTGCGGAATTTGTCTCTTTCGGGCGCGGACAAAAATAATTTTGCGAAAAGATTTGCTTCGTCCTATGTTAAATAGCCGTATCATTAAAAACAACCTAAGGGACGTGCTTTTGTCCCTTAGGCATTTATTTTTCAGATAAAAAAAGAACCCCGTCGGCTATCTGAAACCGACGGGATAGAGAGGGGCGCCGGAGCGGAGTCCCTGCTTCGCTTTCTTGCGAGCGTTCTTTGCCGAATAGCAAAGAATGCAAAAAAAAACGTCTTTCAAAATCTGCACAAGCAAAATGACAACTCTCAAACCAAATAGTCGGAAGTTTCTCCCGTTACTTTCTATTCAAAGAAAGCAACGGGTCGTCGAGGGCGCCGACCCCTACCAAAAAGGGGAGTGAACCGTTTAAAATCTTTACAATTTCGTAGGGGCGAACTGCGTTCGCCCGTAAAGCAATGGTTTGTTCTCAACCGGACGGGCGAACACAGTTCGCCCCTACGGGTTTGTGCGAACAATGTGGCTACTCTAAAATTCGGTAGGGGTCGGCGCCTTCGACGACCCGCCCCCTACGGGTTGTGCGAACATTGCGGCAACGTACAAACTAATTAGTTGGAAGTTTCTTTGCCTACTTTCTTTTTCAAAAGAAAGTAAGAGGGGAAACCCCCACTTGTGTGTTTCCCCTCTTTCAGCTTCGCTGGAATTCACCCCTTCGTGGCGGTTTTGAACGCTATTG
>JAZORA010000020.1:0-2640 GCA_045656365.1 Eubacteriales bacterium
CGCGCCGAGCTGCTGCCCATCCGTAAGCAGTCTTTGGATTCCGTCCGTTACGCAGCAGACCGTGCCGACGATAAGGTCAAGTTCACCGACGATGCTCTGGAGACCATCCTGAACGTGCCCCGCGTGTTCCTGAGCGTAGTGCTGAAGGGCTGCGTGGACTGGGCAAAGGAAAATAACGTGGAGCTCATTACCGCGGAGCACATGAAGATCATCAACGATAAGCGGTCCAAAGAGAAAAACAAGAAATAAAGGAGACGGAAAATCGGGAAGGATCTTTCGGCCGGAACGACTTTGGTTGATCTCCCCAAAAAGCCATCGAAATCGACTTTCGATGGCTTTTTTCTTATGAAAAAAGCGAAATCAAGAAAATGGGATAAAAATATTTTTTGAAAAAATTGGAAGAAAGGGAGTGCGATAAAAAATATGAGTCCTGAGAAGGGATTTTTCCCAATTATTTTAGAATTTCTTTAATAAATATTGAAGATTACTATTGAATTTTCAAGATGCTTGTGATACAATGTATAAGGTGAAAAATTTATCAATCTTTTTTTGTGCGCCATTTAAGCGAAGCTACAAGGTAATATTGCTTAAATGGCATTTGTTGACGCAAATTCAATCGATTATATCTATATCGATTTCAATAGTATCGATTGAGATGCGGGCATCGGATCGAGCGATTTTTACCCCCAAAAAAGTAAGAGGGAGAGGTGACAAATGAACGGGTATTCTATTCCCAAGGCAACGCTTGGGCGTATTCCAATCTACATACAGTATCTCAGAGAATTGCCCGACGAAAGCGGGGCGACCATATCGGCAACCAAGATCGCGCGCGGTTTGTCCCTTGGCGAGGTTCAGGTTCGAAAGGATCTTGCCCTGATCAGCGGCTGCGGTAAGCCCAAGATCGGTTATGAGCGCGTCAAATTGATTCAGGATCTGGAGCGCCATCTGGGCTATGAGGGCGTAACGAACGCGGTGCTGGTCGGAGCGGGAAAGCTGGGACGGGCGCTACTTGATTATGACGGCTTCGAGGATTTTGGAATTCGGATTTTGGCAGGCTTTGATTGTAATGAAAAGGTCTTTCAAGTAGGGAACCGCTCAAAATCGATTTTATCGATCCGAGATGTTGAGGAGTATTGCGCCGAGCATCGCGTAAAGCTGGGGATCATTACGGTGGGGCAGGGCTCTGCCCAAGAGGTTTGCGACAAGCTGGTCGCGTGCGGCATTCGGGCAATCTGGAATTTTGCTCCGTGTACGCTCACCGTCCCCGAGGGGGTTCTTTTAAAGCAAGAAAATTTGGCGCTGTCCTTGGCGCATCTCAATTCACAGGTTAAATAAAAAAATAAAAAATAAAATTTTGGAGAAATGATTATGAAAGTTACGGTTTGTATTGGTAGCTCTTGTCACATTAAGGGATCCCGTCAGGTGGTGGATCAGCTTCAGACTCTGATCGCGGAGAACAATCTCGGTGAGAAGGTAGAGCTTGCGGCACCTTCTGCCTTGGCAACTGTCAGCAGGGCGTATGCGTGATGGTGGATGACGCCTTCCATTCGGTTTCTCCCGAAACCGTAGGTGAGTTCTTCGCCAACGAGATCGCCGCAAAGGTGTAAGAATATGTTGATCGTTCAAGTGTGTGTCGGCTCCTCCTGTCACCTGAAGGGCTCCCCGGAGATCGTTTCCCTTCTCGAGAGCGCCGTTGCCGAGCATCATATTGAAGACGAGGTGGTGCTTTCCGGAAGCTTTTGTATCGGAAAATGCAACCGAGTTGGCGTTACCGTTCAGGTAAATGATGACGTTCACGTGGGAGTTACGACGGAAAACTTCAGAGAGTTTTTTAAGACGAATATTCTCGACGTGATTGAAAACGAAAGGAAGTAATCAGCATGGGAAATTGTTTGACCCTGAAGAAATCAAACTGTAAATCCTGCTTCCGTTGCGTAAGAAAGTGTCCCATCAAGGCGATCCGCTTTTCAGGAAACCAAGCGCATATTATCGGAAACGAGTGTATTCTTTGCGGAAACTGCGTCGTGCAGTGTCCCCAGAACGCAAAGGAGATTGCCGACGGCATCGAGAAAACGAGAGTGCTCATTCAATCGGGCGATCCGGTTGTAGTCAGCCTGGCTCCGTCCTTTGCCGCGAATTACGACGGCATCGGCATCGAATCCATGCGCCGCGCCCTGAAGAAGCTGGGCTTTTATGACGTGGAGGAAACGGCGATTGGCGCAACGATCGTCAAGAACGAATATGAGAGAATGATCAGCGAGGAAGGAAGAGATATTATCATCACCTCCTGCTGACATTCCATTAATCTGCTGATCCAGAAGCGTTTCCCCGAGTGCCTTGAATTTTTGGCGGACGTGATGTCTCCCATGCAGGCGCATTGCAGCGATATCAAGAAGCGGATTCCCAACGCCAAGACCGTGTTCATCGGTCCTTGTGTTGCCAAGAAGGATGAGGCGGAATATTACGAGGGAATCGTGGACGCGGTTCTCACCTTCGAGGAGCTGGATCAAATGCTCAAGGATGATCGCGTCGAGCTTGAGGTTGTCTCCGACTCGAACGAGAACAGCCGCGCGCGCTTCTTCCCGACCACGGGCGGCGTGTTGAAAACCATGGCGCAGGACGCTCCCGGATATACGTATA
>JAZORA010000021.1:0-8165 GCA_045656365.1 Eubacteriales bacterium
AGGATCTGCTCTCAGAATGTGAATATCCTTGGCTTGCTTTGCCAAAGCTCCGGGACTTTGTTCGCGCACTCGGCAAAACTCTCTCTCCCGAGGAATACGATTGTCCCGTCCCCGAGGTGTGGATCGCCAAGGACGCGAAGATCGCCACGAACGCCACGATCTGCCCCCCTACCATCATCGGAAAGGGTACGGAGGTGCGCCCCGGCGCATACATCCGCGGCTCGGTTCTGGTAGGCGAGGGATGTGTTGTGGGCAATTCCTGCGAGCTGAAAAACGCCATTCTCTTTGACGGTGTACAAGTACCGCACTTCAATTACATCGGGGACTCGATCCTCGGCTACCGTTCCCACACAGGCGCCGGCGCCATCACCTCCAACGTGAAGAGCGACAGGACACCCGTGACGGTTCGCACACCTCATGGTGTGATCGATACGGGCATGAAGAAATTCGGTGCCATGCTGGGAGATTTTGTGGAGATCGGCTGTAACAGCGTTCTCAATCCGGGAACGGTGATCGGACGCAACACGAACGTCTATCCCCTCTCCTCGGTTCGGGGCGTGATCCCCGCCAATCATATTTTCAAGGATCCCGACCATATTGTCCCCAAGATTCAAAAATAAAGCAGAAAGGAACATTGTATGGGAAGACTTTTTGGAACAGACGGTGTCCGCGGCATTGCCAACACCGAGCTGACCTGTGAGCGCGCCATGGAAATCGGCCGCGCTGCCGCCACCGTTTTGGCAGACGGTTGCCGCCGCAGACCTACCTTTGTCATCGGTAGCGACACCCGTGCTTCCTCCGATATGCTGGGGTCGGCGCTGATTGCCGGTCTTTGCTCGGTGGGAGCGGACGTAATTCAGCTGGGCGTCGTCCCCACCCCTGCCGTTGCTTATCTCGTTGGAAAATACAAGGCAGATGCGGGTGTTATGATCTCCGCATCCCATAATCCCGCCGAGTTTAACGGCATTAAAATCTTCAGCGGAAACGGACTCAAGCTTCCGGACATGTTAGAGGAGCACATTGAGGAGATCGTTCTCGACAAAACCCACACCATCGCAACGCCGATCGGCGGCGAGGTTGGTCGGCTGAGCTACGCCGAAAACGCCGTCAAGGATTACGTGAAGCACGTCAAGGCCTCCGCATATCACTCGCTGAGCGGACTGCGTGTCGCCATTGACTGCGCCAACGGATCTGCATCCGTTACCGCCCCCCTGCTCTTCCGCGAGATGGGTGCAGAGGTGCATCTCCTGAACTACATCCCCGATGGCGTAAACATCAACAGAGGGTGCGGCTCAACCCACATGGAGGCGCTGACCGAATACGTTCTCACCAACGGTCTGGATTGCGGCATTGCCTTTGACGGAGACGCCGACCGTTGCCTGTGCGTGGACGAAAAGGGTGCTCTGATCGACGGAGACCGTATTATGGCGATCTGCGCGCTGGATCTGAAAAACCGCGGAAAGCTGAACAAAAACACGGTCGTTGGCACCGTCATGACCAACTTCGGCTTTGGTAAATTCTGCGAGGAAAACGACCTGCGATTTATTGCCACCAAGGTGGGAGACCGCTACGTACTGGAGGAAATGCTGCAGGAGGACTATTCCTTCGGCGGTGAGCAATCGGGACATATTATCTTCCGCGATTTTGCAACCACCGGCGACGGTCAGCTGACGGCAACCCAGCTCCTTGCCCTCATGAAGGTGGAAAAGAAGCCCCTCTCTGAGCTGGCATCGGTCATGACCCGCTATCCGCAAACCATGGTCAATCTGAAGATTTCCGCCGAGGGAAAGATCGCCTTTTACACCGACCCAAAGGTCGCCGAGGCGATGGAGGCGGCAAAGGAGGAGCTTGGCAAATCGGGAAGAATCGTGGTTCGTCCCTCGGGAACCGAGCCGCTCATCCGTGTCATGGTAGAAGGAATGGACGCCGAGCAGATCGAAAGAATTGCCAATCGCGTCGCAAAGATTATCACCGAACGGCTGGGGACCTTATAAGTCCCCGTCGTTCCCGTTCGTTAGCGCCAGACCGCAGCTCAAACATTGCGGTTGACGAGGTATGGAGTGATCGAAACATTCGGCGGGTGCTCCATCGGCAGAAGGTAACTGCCGCAGATCACGTACAAATATGTGGGTAACTGCAAAACAAAACGTGTGTCAATACCAAAAACGAGCAGCGTATATTCTTATACCCTGCCGTAGAAATGTATATCGTATGTGTGGAATTATTGGTTACACCGGTGAGAAAAAAAGCGTTCCGATCCTTCTTGAGGGTCTGAGAACCCTGGAATACCGCGGCTATGATTCGGTAGGCGTTGCCGTTCAGGACGGGGAGACCATCACCACCGTCAAATCCAAGGGCCGTCTTTCGGTGCTTGAGGACAAATTAAACGGAAGCGACGAGCTGACGGCAAGCTGTGGCATTGGACACACCCGTTGGGCAACCCACGGAGAGCCCTCGGACGAAAACTCCCACCCCCACGCCACCGACCATCTGGCGCTCGTTCACAACGGAATCATCGAAAACTATGCCGAGATCGGAGAAATTCTCTCGGGAGCGGGCTACGTCTTTGAGTCGGAAACCGACACCGAGCGCGCCGCAAAGCTTCTCGATATGTTTTACACCCAGACGGGCGATCCCCTGGATTCGATCTTCCGCGCCACCAAGGTCATTCGAGGCTCCTATGCCTTCGGTGTGATTTTTAAGGATATGGAAGGAACGATCTTTGCCATTCGCAAGGACAGTCCCCTGATCGTCGCCCACGAGGACGGCGAAAGCTTTATCGCCTCCGACATTCCCGCCATCCTGAAGCATACGCGCCGTTACTACCGTCTGGAGGAGGGCGTGGTCGCCATCATTTCCAAGGACTCGGTCGAGTTCAAAAACGCCGAGGGCGAGTCGATCCCCCAGCGCATGGAGGAGGTCGATTGGAACGTGGAGCAGGCACAAAAGGGTGGTTTCCCCCATTTCATGATCAAGGAGATTCACGAAGAGCCCGACGCCCTTCGTAAGACCATCGAGCCCCGTATTCGAAGCGGACTTCCCTATTTCGGCATCGAACGTCTCGACGGAGATTTTCTCGCCCGCTTCTCCAACATCCACATTGTCGCCTGCGGTACAGCAATGCACGCGGGTCTGGTTGGAAAGGCAATGATCGAACGTCTTGCCCGCATCTCGGTCAACGTAGAGATCGCCAGCGAGTTCCGTTACCGCGACCCCATTCTCCATAAAAACGACCTGATGATCGTCATTTCCCAATCGGGAGAGACGGCAGATACCCTGGCGGCGCTTCGCCACGCCAAGGCGCACGGTGTTTATACCGTGGGAATCGTCAATGTGATCGGCTCCTCGGTTGCCCGCGAGGCAGACAGCGTGGTCTACACCTGGGCAGGACCCGAGATTGCCGTAGCCAGTACAAAGGCATATAGCGTTCAATGCGCCATGATCTATCTGTTTGCCCTCCGTCTGGCATTGGCACACCATACCATGACCGAGGAGCAGGTCGCGAAGCTTTGTGACGATATGCTCCATAAGATCCCCGAAGCCGTCCAAAAAACGCTGGACCTCAGTGATCGGATCTACGACATTGCCTCCAAGCTGGTGGCATCTGAGCACGCCTTCTATATCGGACGCGATCTGGATTACGCCCTCTGCACCGAGGCATCTCTTAAGCTCAAGGAGATCTCTTACATACATAGCGAAGCATACGCGGCAGGTGAGCTGAAGCACGGTACCATCTCCCTGGTCACCGACGGAACCCCCGTGATCGCCCTTGCCACCGTCTCCAAGGTCTGTGAAAAGACGGTCAGCGGAATTCGTGAGGTCAAGTCCCGCGGCGCGTTCGTCATTGCCATCACTACGCAAGAGATGGCAGACAAATACGTGATCCCCTGCGACGAGCTTCTGATTCTTCCGGAGATCGACGAGCTCTTCCTGACCTTCCCCGCCGCCACGGCTCTGCAAACGCTGGCGTACCACGTATCCGCCCTGAAGGGACTGGACGTAGACCGTCCCCGTAATCTTGCAAAGTCGGTTACCGTAGAATAATCAAAAAAGCATCCGCCGAAGACGAGCGAGCCTCGTCCTCGGCGGACTTTTTTCAAAACGGTTGACTTTGAGGAGAAGCTGTGCTATACTATATCCGTCGGGCTTGCTCGACGCATTTTTGTGTATAGGAGTCACCATGACCATTCGTTTATCCGATCATTTTACCTATCCCCGATTGCTCCGCTTCGTCTTCCCCTCCATCGTCATGATGGTATTCACCTCCATCTACGGTGTGGTGGACGGATTGTTCGTCTCCAATTTTGTGGGAAAGACCCCCTTTGCGGCAATCAATCTCATCATGCCCTTCCTGATGATCTTCGGAACACTCGGCTTTATGCTGGGCGCGGGAGGAAGTGCTCTCGTTGCAAAAAATCTTGGCGAAGGAGAGCCCGAGCGTGCCAATCGCTCCTTCTCGTTGCTTGTTTACGTAACCATCATCAGCGGCGTGTTGATGACGATTCTTGGATTGATCCTGCTCCGTCCCGTCACGGCGCTTCTGGGTGCCGAAGGACAAATGGCAGAGAATTGCGTCATTTACGGTCGCATCATTCTCCTTGCCACAACGGCGTTTATGCTCCAGAATCTCTTCCAAAGCTTCCTGATTGCCGCAGAAAAGCCCAAGCTTGGCCTTGCCGTGACGGTGGCGGCAGGCGTGACCAATATGATTCTGGACTTTCTCTTTATTGTGGTATTCGAATGGGGACTCGTGGGCGCTGCCGTCGCCACCGCCACCAGTCAGGCAGTCGGCGGACTCCTTCCTCTTTTCTACTTTATGAGCAAGAAGAACGGAAGTCTTTTACGCTTGACCGCTTGGAAATGGAACGGACAAGTCCTTCTGAAGGCGTGCACCAACGGCTCTTCGGAGCTGATGACCAACCTTTCCCTCTCCCTTGTCAACATGCTCTATAACTTTCAGCTCATGCGCTTCGCGGGAGAGGACGGAATCGCCGCCTACGGCGTTCTTTTGTATCTCGGCTTTGTGTTCATTACGATCCATATTGGCTACGCCATCGGATGCGCCCCCATTATCAGCTATCATTACGGCGCGGAAAACAAGGATGAGCTTAAGAATTTGTTTCGTAAAAGTCTTGTGATCATGCTGATCTTCGGTGTCCTGATGACGATTTTTGCCGAACTGCTCGGTCCTCTGCTCTCCAAGGTTTTCGTGGGATACGATAAAGGACTGCTCACCATGACAAAGCGCGCCTTCGTCCTCTACTCTCTCAATTATCTTTTCGTTGGCTTTAACATTTTCGCGTCGTCCTTCTTTACCGCCCTTGGAAACGGCGGAGTTTCGGCATTCCTTTCCTTTAACCGTCTTTTCCTTTTGCAGGTGGTTGCCGTGTTTACCCTCCCTCTCATTCTGAAGCTTGACGGCATCTGGCTGGCGGGGGTGGTCGCTGAGCTCTTAGCCCTCGGCTTCTCCTTCCTCTTTTTCTTCCTGAAGGGCAAGCATTACGGGTATCTCGGCAGATCCGATCAATAAAAAGTACGCGCTCACGAAATTCGTGAGCGCGTTTTTTATTACTTCTTATTCAATCTTTCGCCAACGGCTCCGCCCGGATGGATCAGTGCGAACTGCTCCTTCTGGTAGTCGGTCTCCTCAACGAGTGCCGCCTGAAGTGCGTGGAAGATCATACAAAGTGCCGTGGTGCTGGTGGTACCCTGCATATTGTACTTATCGGTCTCTCTGTTGACGTGCTGCTTCAGAACCACGTCTGCCTGCTTTGCCAAGGGAGACTCCAGATTCTCGGTCACGGTAATGATCGAAACGCCCTTTGCCTTACAGATGTCCACGATGGGGAAAAGCTCCTTGGTGCTTCCGCCACGGGATGCGAAGATCATCACGTCACCCTTCTGCAAGAATCCCGTTGCGCCATGAATCGCCTCTGCGGGAGAGATAAAACGGGCGGGACGCTCGATGCAGCACATCAGGTGCGCAAAGTGCTGACAAATAATACCCGAGTGACCGCAGCCAGCCGTTCCGATACGAACGGCGTTGCTCAAAAGCTCTACTGCCTTCGAGAACTGCTCCTCATCAAAATAATCCTTCATTTCCCGAATGCATTCGGCTTCAATGTCGTAGGATGCCCGTGCGGCATCCAATGCTGCCTGACTGATCATACTTGATTCTCCTTTTTATTTTATCCGTAAATTTTTTCGTCGATCTCACAGTACCGCGCATAGCAGTCGGTATAATCTACGCCCGTGGGACTGTAAACCTTCTTCAGCTTCACAAGACGGTCGCAAGCCGCCTCCACGCTCTCATATACGCCCGTAGCAACACCCGCAAGGATGGCAGAGCCAAGACAAGCGGTCTCTTCGTTCTCAAGGGTGACGAAGGTCTTATTCGTCATATCCGCCTTGATCTGGCACCAGAGGGGGCTCTGCGCGCCGCCGCCCATGGTACGAACCTCTACACAGTCGGTGTGAATGTAGTCCAGATTGCTCTTCAGCATACAGGAAACCGCCTCAAGGATACTTCTGACAAAGTGACCTCTGGTATGCTCCATGGTCAAGCCATAGAAAACACCCTTGGCGTCGGGATTGTACTTGGGCATGGTTGCACCGCAAAGATAAGGAAGGAAGGTAAGCCCTGCCGATCCCGCGGGAACGGCTGCCGCCAACTGATCCAGCTCCTTGAAGTTAAAGCTCTCGCAGAACTGATTCTTAAACCATTTGAGGGCAATACCCGCCGTGGACGTCCACAGAAGCAGACAATACTTTCCGTCATAATTCAAGTGACAAGGCACCTTGTTGTCGGGACTGTATGCGGGGACCTCATCCGAGGGAGCGAACACAACCATGGTCGTACCCGTCATCTCGCTGATGATTCCCTTCTTCACGATACCCGCGCCGATGGCACCCGCGATCTGGTCAATGGCACCCGTGGAAACCTTAATTCCCTGATACTCGCCAACCACGACACCGCTTGCCAACGCCTCGGGGAAGCAGACAGGATCGATGCCGATATAATCCAGCATCTCGCCCCAATATTTCTTCTCATGAATATCAAAGTAGATGGTAGAGGACTGAAGTGTCGCCTCGGTCACGAACTTGCCCGTCAGACGGTAAAGCAGGTAGTCCTCCAGCATAAATACCTTTTTGATCTTTCCGAACACCTCAGGATTCTTCTGCTTGAGCCAAAGCAGCTTACAAGCAGGCCAGGTTGCGGTGATCTCGGGCTGACCCGTCACCTCATAGACCTTCTTCTCCCCAAAGTGTGCGCGCAGCTCGTCCGCCTGACCTGCCGCGCGGTTGTCCAGCCATACGATGGCCTTTGTGAGAGGAGTTCCCTCCTCGTCGGTTACGATCAGCGTCTCACACTGGGTGTCGATGCTCATCGCATATATTTCAAATTCCGCGGTTACCTCCTCGAGGACCTCCGAAACCAATTTCCAATAATCATCCGCAGGAAATTCCACGAAATCTCCCGCTACCTCAAGCGTATAATCCTTTACCACCGTTTTCATGCAGGTAGCGTTTTCATCAAACACCGCCGCCTTCAGGGAAGTGGTTCCCACATCAATTCCCAATAAGTACTTCATATCGTTTCCCCTATCAAATCAGTATAGATGGTGATTTGCCATCGGGCTGCCGCATGGCGGCAGCCCGATGAAAAATGCTTATCTCTGCTGCTGCAGATCGAAGTGAATGTCGTATGCCTTCTCTTCGTCGGTGAATCTACGCTTGGTGTTGATCACCTCGCCGTTGTTCCACTTGCGGTCGCCGATGTCATCAGCAGTACCCATAAAGGTGATGTTCACCTGTCTGCGACGAGCGATAACGTGGTCCCAGTCAATGAAGTAGATGTGTGCGAAGAGACCCAGGTCGAGCTTGCCGTCCTTGATGGTGAGGGTTTCGCATCTGCCGAAGAATACGGAACGGAGGTGTCCGTCGGTATTCATGGAGGAGTAGTCACCGGGCTCGTTTACGTATCTACCGTACTGAGCGTGAACAGGACCGGGATGACGGTACTGATGCTCCTCAGCGAAGTCGGGGATCATCTTGCGCATGATGTCAAGAAGGTCGTGCTGCAGGTACTCGAGATCGAAGGAGTCGATGTCGTGAGAGCACTCCTGAACCATGACGGAGCAGGTGGTGTGGTGAGAAACGATAGC
>JAZORA010000022.1:0-16421 GCA_045656365.1 Eubacteriales bacterium
GCATTGGATCGTGAACACATAGCACAGATCCTGAAGATCGACGAGGTGGCGCTCCGAGGACTGGACGAGGAGGAGCGTGCTCTTCTTATGCGGATTTTACCAAAAATGCGAGATAATTTATTGGAAGAACGTCGTGAGGGCGGGGAGGAGGAAATTTCATGAAGCGTATTTTTCACTATTTAAAGCCATACGCCTTTTTGGCGATCATATCTCCTCTTCTGATGATCGGCGAGGTCTTTGCCGATTTGTGTCTGCCGCGACTGATGACGGTGATCGTGGACTGCGGTATCATCGGTCAGGGCGACGTTTCGGGCTCGGCGCTCGCCTCCTTCGTGATGCGGATGCTGTACGGCGTGGGGGAGTATAGCTCCATGCAGGTGATCATCACCTTTGGCGTGTTGATGCTTCTTGTGGTCTTGGTTGGTGGATTTTTCGGTGTCATGTGCGCCTATACCGCCGCCCGCGCCTCCCAAGGACTTGGACACGACCTGCGCCGTGATGCCTACCGTCGGGTTATGTCTCTTTCCATCGAGCAGACCGACCGATTCACCACGGGCTCGCTTGTGACCCGTATGACCAACGATATTACCATGATTGTGGACTTTAGCGAAATGCTTCT
Organism: Eubacteriales bacterium; assembly: GCA_045656365.1. Taxonomy (GTDB): domain Bacteria; phylum Bacillota; class Clostridia; order Oscillospirales; family CAG-272; genus HGM12713. The sequence goes on from JAZORA010000022.1 coordinate 620, forward strand.
CAGAATGCTGGTCAGGGCGCCCATGTTTTTTGTGGGAGGTCTCTTTATGCTCTTGAGCCTGAACGTCCGCTTTGGTTTCGTTATGCTTTGCTCGCTCCCCCTGATGGCGCTAACGCTGTTTTTTGTGCTGCGTCGGGCGATCCCCCTCTTTGGGACGGTACAGAAGAAGCTGGACCGTGTCAATTCGGTGGTACAGGAGAACGTGACGGGTGCGCGCGTGATCAAGGCGTACGTCCGTGAGGAGCATGAATCCGAGCGATTCCGCGTGGCAAATGAGGATCTGAAAAACACCAATCTGCGGGTCATGCGTCTGATGACCATGATGCATCCCGTGCTGATGGTGGTCATGAATGCGGCAATTATTGCGATTATTTATCTTGGCGGATGGGAGATCGAGAACGTGGGTGGAAGCGGCATGACGGCAGGAAGCGTCATGGCGGCAATCACTTACGTAACGCAGGTCCTCATATCCATCATGATGGTGACTATGATGTTCCAATCGGTTTCTCGTGCCATGGCATCGGCTCGACGGGTCGGTGAGGTGCTGGACACCGAGCCCGTGATTCGCTCGGGTGACGCGGTGGGTGAGGAAGCGGAGATCGCGGTGTCTCTCCGCGGTGTTGGCTTCCGCTATCCCGAAGCGACGGGTAAGCCTGTTCTCCACGATGTCAATTTGGACGTTCGTCGGGGAGAGACGGTTGCCATTATCGGCTCGACGGGTGCGGGAAAGACTTCGCTGGTCAATCTGATCCCCCGTTTTTACGATGCAACCGAAGGTGACGTTTTTGTGGACGGTGTGAACGTAAAGGACTATGATCTGGAGGTGCTTCGCCACAAGATCTCTTTCGTGATGCAGAAGAGTCAGCTTTTCTCGGGAACGATCCGCGATAACATTCTGGTAGGAAATCCGAGTGCTGACGACGAGGAGATCAAGACGGCGGCAAGCATCGCCCAAGCGGAGGAATTTGTGGGTAGCTTTACCGAGGGCTACGATACCTTCATTGCCGAAAAGGGGGCATCCCTGTCGGGTGGACAGAAGCAAAGAATGTCGATTGCCCGGGCGCTGGTAAGAAAGCCCGAGATCCTGATTCTCGACGACTCGACCTCGGCGCTGGATCTTGCCACCGAGGCAAAGCTAAGGAGTGCTCTGCGTGAGCATCTGGGGGATACCACCGTTATTATGATCGCTCAGCGAATTGCCAGTGTGCGGCACGCCGACCGAATCGCCGTCCTGGAAAACGGAACGATCCGCGACTGCGCGCCCCACGACGTATTAATGGAAACCAGCGAGACCTATCGGGATATCTATCAATCCCAGATGAAGAACGGGGGTGATCTGTCGTGAATCAGCAAAAGGAAAGATTCCCCCGCAATGAAGGCAATATGCCCCCCATGCGACCTATGGGCGGTCCCGGCGGACGGGGTGGCGGAGGACCGATGGGTGCTCGAGTCAACAAGGAAAAGCCCAAGGAATTGAAAAAAACCATTTGGCGTCTCGTACGATATATTGGCAAAAGCCGAGGACTGATCGCTCTTCTTCTTGGCATTATGGTGATCGTTACGGTGGCAGAGCTGGCAGGACCCGCCCTGCAGGGGGCGGCGATCGATACCATTCGTGTGGTGGACGGTCGTCTGAGCGTGGACATGCGCGCCATGGTAGGATATCTGACCATCATGGGTGTGACCTTCCTCGTCAGCGCCACCATGTCGCTTTTGCAGGGACTTTTGGCGGCACAGCTTTCTCAGAATACCGTGTACGTGATGAGAAACGATCTGTTCCGTAAGATCTCCAAGCTGCCCATCAAATATACCGATACCCACCGACACGGCGACATTATGTCCCGTATGACCAACGACGTGGAGAACGTATCGAACGCGGTGTCACAGTCGATTACCTCCCTGATCTCCAGCGTGCTGACCCTGGTTGGCGCGTTCAGTATGATGCTTTATTACGGTTGGATCATGGCGCTCATTGCCTGCCTGACCATTCCCGTGACCATTGTGCTCACCTCTCGCCTTGCCAAATTTATGCGGAAGTATTTTGTACGCCGCCAAAAGCTTCTCGGACAGCTGAACGGTCAGGTGGAGGAAATGGTAACCTCCTATAAGACGGTTGTTGCCTACGGCAAGGAAAAGCAAGCTGTAGAGGACTTTGCCGAAGCCAGCGAGGAGCTGAAGACGTGTAGCATCAGCGCCCGTGTATGGGGCTCGATCATGGGACCCTGCATGAATTTTCTTGGCAACCTCCAGTACGTTCTGATCGCCGCCTTCGGCGGATTCTTCGTGCTGCACCCCGTCTCCTTTATGCGGCAGCTGAGTATCGGTAACATTCAATCCATGCTGCAATACTCCAAAAAGTTCACCCGTCCCATCAATGAGATCGCCAACCAGTATGCGTCCATTCTGACGGCGTTGGCGGGCGCGGAGCGTATCTTTGAGATCATGGATAGCGCCGACGAGATCGACGAGGGTGCCTCCGAGGTTCGCGTGTCCGATATTCGCGGTCATATTGAGTTTGAGGAGATCCGTTTCTCCTACGAGGAGGGTGAGCCCGTCCTCAAGGGGCTGGAGCTTTCGGTGGGATCGGGAAAGAAGATCGCCATCGTGGGCGCGACGGGATCGGGAAAGACTACCATTGTTAACCTCCTGACTCGTTTCTACGAGCTGGATGGCGGACGGATCACGGTGGACGGAGTGGATATTACCGCACTCCCCAAGGAGACCTTGCGTAAGTCGATTGCTATCGTGCTTCAGGATACGGTGCTCTTCTCGGATACCATTCGCAACAATATCAAATACGGTCGTCCCGACGCCACCGATGAGGAGATGCGCCGTGCCGCCGCGCTGGCGCGAGCTGACGTCTTTATCGAGCGTCTTCCCGATGGCTACGATACCGTTCTTGCTGAATCGGGACGTAATTTGTCCGAGGGACAAAGACAGCTTTTGGCCATTGCCCGTGCCGTGCTTGCCGATCCTAAAATTTTGATTCTCGACGAGGCGACCTCCAACGTGGATACCCGAACCGAAATGCACATTCAGCAGGCGATGGTGGCGCTCATGGAGAACCGTACCTCGCTGATCATTGCCCACCGTCTCTCGACCATTCGGGACGCCGATATGATCGTGGTGATCAAGGACGGCGTGGTGGCGGAATCGGGAAGCCACGAGGAGCTTCTTCGTTCGGAGGGTGAATATTATCAGCTTTATAAGAATCAGTTTGCGGGGATCTCTACGTGACGGCGGGGGATCGCGAACGCTTTGCGGCGCTCTGTCAAAGAGAAGAGCAGAACGCCGCACACGAGGGAACGAGCATTGGTACGTACGGAGAAAAGCGGCTTCACAGAATCCTTAAGGCGTTTGTCAGCCCGCGACCGGAGGATTGGGAGATTCCCGTTGGAAGCTACGTTGCCGACGTACTGTGTGAGGGGCGGATCACCGAAATTCAAACGGGCAGTCTGCGTCCCCTTGTCAAAAAGCTTCAATACTATCTTCGGGAAAGCGAGTATTCCGTTACCCTTCTTCTTCCCGTCGTTTCCGAAAAGACAATTGTTCGAATGGATCGGGAGACAGGGGAGGTCCTGCATGCTCGCCGTTCTCCCAAAAAGCTCAAGGAGCGTGACGTGCTTCCCGAGCTGTATTGGATTGGTGAGAGCCTCCCGGATCCTCGCCTTGAGGTTCGGCTTCTTTGGATTCGCGCCGAGGAGCATCGGTTTTCGGAGCGCATGCGCTACCGTAAGCAGGGGGCGTATGACGCGGAGCTTTATCCCAAGGAGATTCTTGGGGAAAGAAGCTTTCGGGGCGCGGCATCCTTTCTTGAATTTTTGCCCGAAGCCGAACATTTTTATGCCTCGGAGTACAGTCGTTTTATCGGACTGAAGGGAAGAAAGCTTTATTCTTGCTTGAATTTTCTTTGCTCGATTGATTTGTTGGAAAAGGAGCAGGAGGGTCGTCGGATTCTCTATCACAAGAAAAACAAATAAAAAGATCCGCATACCATTGGTATGCGGATCTTTTTATGATTTAATTCAAAAATTCAGCCGTGGATAAAAGCGCTTCGGCACGATGCATGATCATATCAAAGCGATCGCCAAGCCGTTTTTTTGCGGCAAGCATGGCGCGACAGGCTTTTTTGTCGGTCTCGTGCAGGTCACTTCCCAGGGCAACGATTCGATCGGTGTCCCACAGTGGCGATAATCTGCGACGCTTGGAAAGAGAGGAGAGCGCCGAGGCGTTGACCTGAGCGTAAGTGCCACTTCTTAAGAGTTCATGGATTTCTTCCTCCTGCCCGACGATGTAGCGATCAATGTGTGCCAGAAGGACGGTGAAGCGTTGCGTCAGTCTCTCAACCGTGCAAAAAAGCTCGGAGGACCATTCCTCAAGGGGAAGCTCCAAAAGCAGAATGTTCGTTCCCCGAATACAAAGCTTGTCCAAATCCTCCATTCGATCCAAGCCGTCGCAATAGAGGACCTCTGCTCCCAGCGCGACGCGAAGGGGCGCGCAATGGCTCGAGAGAAGGCTTGCGGCGGAATCGACCGACCGCGAAAAGCGGCTTACGTCCATAGAATGGGGATAGAAATGGGGCGTAGCTACCACGGTGTCCACGCCAATTTCCTTCAGCATCGCAAGCTGCTCCAAGGATTCGGGCAGATCGCGGGAGCCGTGATCGACGGCGGGAAGGACGTGAGCGTGAAAATCAATACGGGGGAGACTCATCATTGCTTGCTCGCGGATTCCTTTTCGTTGGATGAAATCTCCGCAACGGTCCGTCTGTAACGGTATTTATCGTAGGTAGCATAGCGGGAACGGTAAATGTTCCGATTGCCCTTCATGTTATAATCGTTGAGAACGATGCCCGCAATCTTAGCACCTACGCGCTCCATGCTTTCGATGGCAGACGTGAGTTGCTTGACGTGGTTTTGATTGGAGCGAACGGTGAAGATATACCCCGTCATTTCCTGAGCGCAGGACAGCGCATCTGATACGACACCGAGGGGCGGAAAGTCAAAGAAAATGATATCGTATTCCTTCTTCCACGCATGGATCAAATCGAGGAATCTGGGACTCGACAAAAGCTCAGAGGGATTGGGGGGGATTCGTCCGCTGGTGATCACATCCAGATTGGTGCGAACGTTTTTCACGGTCACATCTGAGGAAATGCCGGAAATCAATTCGCTAAGACCCGCCTGATTGGAATCGAGTCCAAAGAAACGGAACTGCATAGGGCAACGCATATCCGCGTCAACCAGCAGGACCTTTTTTTCGATCTGGGCAAAGGAAAGAGCAAGGTTCGCGATCAGCGTGCTTTTTCCCGCGCTTTCCGAAACCGAAGCAATGGCGTAAACGGGAGCGGAATCGGTGCTCGCCAGGGCATACATCAAATTGGTGCGCAGCTGGTTGAAGGATTCCCGTACGGCAAAGGGGGTCTTGTCATTGATCAGGCGAGGGGAATCCCATTTGTTTAAAGCTTTATTCGTTTTTTTCATGGGGCTCCTCCTTTAGTTGCTTTCGGATTGTTCCCAGGTAGGAATCCGTCCGATCACGGGAATGTTAAATGCTTTCTTGATATCGTCCTCGCTCGTGATACGAGCCTTGAGCAGGTAGTAAACGAAGAAGACGAAGTAAGTAACGACAGCCGCGGCAATGCCGGCGATCATCGTGTTGGAGATCAGGCTGGGCGAGTCGGCGCCGACCGCCTTGGTGGGGAAGGAGAGAACCTCAAAGCAGTTCAAAACAATCTCCTCATCCTCTGCCGGCTCGTCTTTTTGTTCCGCCTTGAGATTCAACTCAGGACGGGCAATTTTTGTAACCATTTCGGGTGCTTTCTCGGCAATGATGGCGGCAAGATCATACGCCAGATCCTTATTCGTATGAGAAACGGTGATGGTAAATACGCCGGTATCCACCGCGTCCGTTCCGCCCGAGATCATGCGCTCACTGCGGATGGAGGCGGGCGTAATGTCCGTATATCCCAGCGCGCTCAGCTCCTCGCAGATGGGCAAGAGCAAGCGATCGCTCTTGATGATGGCAACGTAGTCGTTGATCAAATACTTCGAGGCGTCCAGCAGATTGGTGGTGGTGTACGCGTAATCGGTATTGATATTGACCACGTAGCACTTGACGGAGGAGGAATACTTTTTGGGGATAAAATAATGGGTAAAGGCTGCCGCCGCGATCATCACCACCAGTGTAATGGCAAGAATGACGATCCAGGCTTTTTTCAAAATGTTCCACAAGAGGCTCAAGCTGATTTCGTTCATGAAGAAGCTACGTCCTTTCTGTATTGATAAATAAGGGGAATATCGTCGATTGATACAATAATATTATAGCATAGAAAAAATGGTTTGTCAAGAAGAGGGGTTAGGCTTCATTTTTGTGGTTTCCGCAATGGTCGGTAAAGAAGCCATCCAGATTGATCTCGTATTCGCCCTTCTCGTTTTTCGAAAAGCCGATGGCGCGCAGAAGAGAATCGTCGGGGTTCTCACCTCGGAAGTAGGCGCGGTGAACGCCGCAGAGGTCGATAAAATTCAGCGTGCCCCGTCCCATGACGAACATCGCCTCAAAATCGCTTCCCGCCGTCTTTTCCACGTGGTCTGTGACCTTGGCAAGGTGGTATAGGATACCGCCTTCTCCCGTCAGCTTGAACTGACAGATCCCCACCAGCTCCTCGTCCACCGAGGCGGCATACGCCAGAAGATCGGGATCGTAGGGAACGTTACATTTGAGGCAAAGCTCCTCCTGACGGAGCTTGGATTGAATGGGTAAAACCTTTAGCATATTGAAAGACCTTTCTTTTGTCGAATGATTCGAATGATTCAAATGGAGGTTGCTTATTTTGCTTGTTCTCCTCGAAGATAAGCCAGCTCCTCTCGGGAAAGGAGTCGCCACCTTCCTTCGGGCAAATTACCGAGGGTGATCTTGCCGATGGCAATGCGCCGCAGTCTTAAGACAGATAAGCCAACCGACGCGCACATTTTTCGGATCTGCCGATTTCTGCCCTCATAGAGGCGCATTTCAAGAACCGTTTCCATTCGTTTCGGATCAAAGGCAATTCGCTTTGTCTTGACGGGGAGGATCTTGTAGCCGTCCAGCGTCATGGCTTGTCCCAGTCGGGAGAGCGCCTCCTCCGAGACCTCGCCCCGTACGGTGACCCGATAGATCTTGGGGATCTCGTGTCGGGGGTGGGTCAGGCGGTTTGCCAGCGCTCCGTCGTCGGTCAGGAGAAGCAGTCCCTCCGAGTCCATATCCAGACGTCCGATGGGATAGACCCTCCGTCCAAGATCCGACACAAGCAGGGAAACGGTGGGACGCCCCTTTTCGTCGGAGAGGGTGGTCACGTATCCTCTCGGCTTATTGAGAAGAATGCAGATCCGCTCCTCTTCGGTGGGGCGCAGGATCCGTCCTTTATATTCCACACGGTCGCTTTGCGGATCGATCCGCATGCCAAGAGAGGCGACCTGCCCGTTGACACGGACGGCACCGCGGCGGATCTCCTCCTCGGCGGCGCGCCGAGAAAGAATTCCGCATTCGGTGAAATATTTTTGCAGCTTCATCTGCTCCATAAAACTCCTTTTGAGGTGTCGCGCACCTCTTGATTCGGGTATCGTGTTACTGGTCGAAAAAGTCAGCAAGGCGCTCCTTAAGACTTTTTTTATGGGGTCTTGCCCGTACGCTGTGGGAAGAAATCAGCTCGGACGAGACCGACTGTCCCTCGCAGAAAACAACCACCGAGCCAAAGGATTCGTCGGCGGCAACGGGCGCGTAAGCAAAGCGAGCCGTACCGAGAACCTGAATCCTTTCCTCGCCTCGATTCCTCGGAAGGATCATGCAGAGGGGCTCGGCATTGGTCAAAGTGACCGACTCCCGCTCTCCGCCCGTAACGGGGAGCTGGAAGCAAAAGGATCCCGCCGCGGCAAAGGTGACTGCCTCATAAGAGGCAAAGCCGTAGTCTAACATAGCGGTATGATCTCGCCAATCGTCGGGCGCGTTCAGGGTTACGGCAATCAAAAGAAGACCGTCCCGTTCGGCGGCGCTGACCAATGTTCTGCCCGTTTTTTTGGTAAATCCCGTTTTCATGCCGATCGCGCCCCGATAGGTTCGAAGCAGCTTGTTGTGATTGACCAGAAGCCTCTGATCCTTCTCTCCGTGCAGAGAAATCGTCGTTTTATATGTAGAAACGATTTCGCGAAGCAGAGGGACGGTTAAAACCTCTCGGGCAATGATCCCCAGATCTCTCGCGGAGGTATAATGCTCCTCGTCCGCAAGGCCGTGAGGATTTTGGAAATGGGTGTTTTCAAGCCCCATGCTTTGTGCTTCTTGATTCATCAGGTCACAAAATGCCTCCACACTCCCTCCGACGGCGATGGCAATTGCCACAGCGGCGTCATTGGCAGAGGAGAGAAGGAGGGCGTAAAGCAGCTCCCGAAGGGTCAGGCGCTCGCCCTCGGTCAGATAGACCGACGAGCCCTCGATTCCCGTGGCTTCTTTTCTGACGGTGACGACCTGATCGGGCGTGGCGTGCTTCATTGCCACAAGAGCCGTCATCAGCTTGGTGGTGCTGGCGGGCCCCATTTTCTTGTCTGCGTTTTTTTCGTAATAGACCGCACCACTCTCTCCACTCATCAAAATGGCACACTCCGCCGATACGGTGGGAGAAGAGACGGTATCGCGCTCGGCGGGGACTGCAACGGGTGACAGACCCAGCCAAACGCAGAGGGGGAGAACGAGACTCCCTGCGAAAATCCGTTTAAAAAGCCGACTGAAAGCCTTTTTATTACGCCGTGTTTCCTGATTCATTCGTTACCCTCAAGCCATAGACCGACCGTGGTCGGGACGAGATTGCTCGTCTGGTGTATTATATGGTGAGAGGGTATGAGAAAATGAGTGATGAAATCAGAGGGACTCTTCCTCTTCCTTCTTGGGCTCTTTTGCGAAGAGATCCTTGATCTTGGCAATGATATCGGGCGTTCTTTCTACCAGATCGGCGATCTGATCCACGGGATCGGGCTTGCCCTTCTGGTTTACGTTGATATACTCCACGTCACCGTAGCGATCGATGACAAGGAAGCCCGCGGGAGATACGGTCAGACCCGTTCCGCCGCCACCGCCGAAGTTCTGGGGACGGGGCTGGGCATCCTTCTTGGGATTGTAGTCCACGCCGCCCGATGCGATGCCGATGGAAATCTTGGAGATGGGAATAATGGTAGTACCACCCTCGGTTGCGATGGGATCACCGATCACGGTGTTGGCGTCAACCATCGAGCGAATGCTTTCCATAGAGGAGCGAATAATCTCGGGAATTTTGTTTTCGTTTGCCATAATTGAAATTCCTTTCGTAATTGATTTCGATATGATTTAAATATGGATCGATTTATAAAGAAAGCCAAAGGCTATTTCTTTCGTTGTGGATTTACTGCTGGGAAAACTTTGAGAATTTGTGCGAGAGAAAGTTCTTCAGGGCACCGAACGCCACGTCAAACAGGTGCCAGACTCGCAGAGAAAAGGAGATTTCCACGTCGGCTTCGATGGCATCGGAGAGAAAGTCGGCTTCCACCGAAAAATCGGCTTCTCGCGGCAGATCGAAATTCTTGACATTCTCCAGAACGGGAAGAAGGAGATTGACGGACTGCGTGATCGCGCCGTAGGCGATTGCCGTGGTTGCCGCGTCTCCCGTGGCAACCTTGATCTTAAGGCGCGCTACGTCAATACGCAGACGCTTGAAGAAGATGCGAATGACCGTGGCGGCAAGCTTGCGCACCATGGTGATCATGTCGAGAATCTCGGAGAGACTCTTTTTTGGGGCGGTTTTCTTTTCCGCCTTTTTTGCTTCCTTCTTTACAGCCTTTTGATGCTTGGCTTCTTGCTTCTTTTGTTCCTTTTTCGCCGCCTTTTCACGAAGCTTTTTTGCTTTCTTGGCGCTCATGGAATGAGAATATCGTTTCTCCTTTTTCGGTAGGATCGGGATTTTTAAGAAGAGCACCCGAACCGATAGCGCCACCTCCTCACGGTAGGCGATGGTGACGGTTGCCTTCAGGGAAAGGAGAAAAACGAAAAACAGAAGAATGCTTCCGATAACGATCAATGCGGTCACGTGTTTCCTCCTTTCTTACGTTCGTTTTCTTTTAGTATGATTGAGATGGGAAAAACTTATTCAGTCAGCTCCTCGTCCTCGGTGACGCCGCCCTCCTCGTCCACGGTCTCACCGTCTGCGATGGGCGTTTCCTCCTTGGGAGGGAGCATGGTTTCGGTGGCGGGAAGCTCGGAAAGGGAGTTGATCCCAAACACCCGCAGGAATTTTTCGGTGGTTACGTAGAGCATGGGGCGACCCGGTGCGTCCAGACGGCCGCATGCCTCAATGAGCGCCTTGTCAATGAGAGAATTGAAGGCGTAGGAGCTGTCCACACCGCGGACTTGATCCACAAAGGAACGGGTCACGGGCTGATTGTAAGCCACTACCGCCAGCACCTCCATGGAGGAGGCGGACAGGTTGCCGCCCCGACGGATGCCGAGTGCCTCGCGGATGTAGGGGGCGTATTGCTCCTTGGTGCAAAGCTGGCAGGTCTCCTCAAACATGAGAAGATTCAAGCCGTGCTTGGATTTTTCGGAATTGTAGCTGTCGCTAAGATGCTCGATGATGGTCTTGGTGTTCCGCACGTCAAGACCCAACACCTCGGCGATCTTCGTGTATTTTACGGGATACCCTGCGGCAAAGAGGATCGCCTCAATGGCGCCCTCAATATTTTTCAGGGGGGTAAGCCCCTCGTTTTTTTCTTCCATAATAATCTCCCTTAGGTTGATGTTTCGTTGGGGGAAGCGGTGGTGTCAAGCAGGTATTCGCTTTCCTCCACCGTCGAATCGTCGGTGTTGAGGATCAGACGGGTCGAGGCGCTAAGAAGCGCGTTTTCCTCGTCCACGTCATCGGCGACCAGCAGCTTGCGGATCTTGATCAGCTCCAGAACGCCGAGGAAGGAGGCGATCAGGTCGGGAAGGGTTGCCTCACCGATGATCAGATCCTCAAGGGTTGCCACGCCCCGCGTTTCGATCGTTCGCAGAATGGAAACGATCTTGATCTCCACGGGGATAATGGGCTTGGAGATCATGGGGGTGAAGGCGGTGTTTGCCGCCCGCTCCAGCGCATTGTTGTAGGCAATGATCCGTCGTACCGCCGCGCAGAGCGCCGTTACGTCCTGATCGTGCACGTAGGTCTTATCCACCGAGATCTCGTCGGTGTCCTTGACCATTCTTCCACTGTAATAGGCGTAGAGGGGAGAGAGCTTTGCCACGGCCTCCTTGGCTTGCTGATAGCGAAGCAGGGCGTCGGTCAGCTGCGCTCTCGGGTCGTCACCCTCTTCCTCGACTCTGGGGAGAAGCATTTTGCTCTTGATGAGCATCAGCTCGCTCGCCATCACGAGAAATTCCGCCGCCACGTCCATATCCAGCTTTTGCGCTTCGGCAATGGTCGCCACGTACTGATCGCAGATCAAGGCGATGGGAATATCCGAAATATTCACTTTGTTTTTCTGGATCAGGGTCAGAAGAAGGTCAAGAGGTCCTTCAAACTGATCGAGGCGGTAGGTAACCGATTCCATAATTCCTCCGAGTTAAAAAGTCAAAAGATCAGTCGGCTGATCAGGGAGAGAAACAGATTGGAGACAAAGTCGATGGGGGTATCGAGCAGTCCCAAGAAGAGTGCCACCATCAGGGCGATGGAGAGGTACTGCTCGTAGCGCATCACCTTGAAATACTGATCGGGCGGCAGAAAGGACAAAAAGATACGGGATCCGTCCAGAGGCGGGCAGGGAATGAGATTGAATACCGCCAGCGTGATATTCAGGTTGATTCCCAGAATGCAGAAGGTCTGCAGAAATACGAAAAGATTGTACGCCGGCTGTCCCGACAGATTGATGCCCGAAAATACCGCGTATTCGAGACGGAGCAGAAGGGCAAACAGGACGGCAAGGATCAGATTGGAAAGGGGGCCTGCCAGTGCCGAGATCGCCATGTCTCGCTTGGGATTTTTAAAATACCGTACGTCGATGGGGACGGGGTTAGCCCAACCGAAGCCGCAGAGAAGCATACAAAGAAATCCAATGGGATGGAAATGCTTGAAGGGATTCAGGGTGAGGCGCCCCATGTTTTTCGCGGTAGAGTCACCGAGCTTATACGCCGCATATCCATGCGCGGTCTCGTGAACCGACAGCGAGAGAAAAATAATGGGAAGGCTGAGTAGCAGCGTCAGGAGAAAATCCTGAATACTACCGCCCGATAATAAGCTTCTTAACATAAATATTCTCCGAACGGAAGGAAATCAGACAAGGTCGTTCCGAACCAGATCCTCGTAGCTTTCCCGACGGACGGCAACGCGGGATTGACCGTTCTTGACGAGGATCACGGGAGGACGGGGCAGACGGTTGTAGTTGGACGCCATGGAATAGTTGTACGCGCCCGTTACGAGAATTGCGAGAATATCACCGCGCTTTGCGTGTTGGATCTCCATGTCCTCACCCAGAAGGTCGCCCGATTCACAGCAGCGTCCCGCCAAGGTGGCGCGATAGTCCCGCGCCTCATTTGCCCGATTGGCGATCAGCGCCGTGTAGGTGGACTGATAGAGGGCGTAACGGGGATTGTCGGGCATTCCGCCGTCCACCGAGATGTAGTTCTTAAAGCCGGGGATCTCCTTGACCGAACCAACGGTATAAAGGGTAATGCCTGCGGCGGCGACCAGCGAACGACCGGGCTCAAGGATCACGCGCGGCATGGTAATGCCGTGCTCCTTGGCGTAGCCAGTAACCACCGCGGCGATGTCGCGAATGGCGGCGGCGTAGTCGATCTCGCGATCGTACTCTGTATAGCGTACACCGAGACCGCCCCCCAGATTCAGCTCGCGGATCTCATATCCGCACTCCTCCTTGATCTGCGCAATGAAGCGGATCATAATGGAGGCGGCATCCGCAAAGGGGTCAATATCAAAGATCTGAGAGCCGATGTGACAATGCAGTCCCGCCAGATCCACGCCCTCCAGGGCGATGGCTTCCTTGACGATTGCCATTGCCTGACCGGTTACGATGGCGTTTCCAAATTTGGAGTCCACGTTGCCCGTCATAATGGCGCGGTGGGTGTGAGGATCGATGCCGGGGGTAATCCGTAAAAGGATCCGTTGGGTCTTTCCGCGGCGCTGTGCTTCCTCGGAAAGGGCGATCAGCTCGTCGCGGTTGTCGACCACAAAGGTTCCGACCCCCATATCCATGGCGTCACGAATGTCGCGGTCGGTCTTATTGTTTCCGTGAAAATAGATCCGCTCAGCGGGGAATCCTGCCCTCTTGGCGGTATACAGCTCACCGCCCGACACGCAGTCAATGCCCATGCCCTCCTCGGCGGCGATTCGATAGATCTCCGTAAAGCAGAGCGCCTTGGAGGCGTAAAGGGGCAGAGCGTCCGCTCCGAAATACTCGGCGGCTGCCTGACGGTAGGTTCGGCAATTCTTACGAATCACCTCCTCGTCCAGAATATAGGCGGGCGTTCCGTATTCCTCTGCCAGCTCGACGGTATCCACACCGCCGATGGTCAGGTGTCCTTTTTCATTGATATCCAAATGTTCGTACAGTATCATAGGTTACCTTTTCTGTGTTTTTTATAGGGGGAGAACGTTCAGGAATCCAGCTTTTTGGGAAGTCCGGTTACCAGATCCCCCAAATGCTCCACAAGATCGGAGCAGATGGGCGTTACGTTCCCGTTTTCATATTCATAAATATTGATGGAAGCATTGCGGGAGAAGGGAACAGAGCCCGTTTCCTCCGCGCCAAAGCCTCTCGAGAAGGCGTCAAAGGAGCGAACCACTGTGGCGTGGGTTGCCACGAGAATGCACTTGCCGTCGTTTTTCTCGGCAAGGGCACAGATATGGGGAACCACGCGACCGTAGACCTCGGGAATCGATTCGCCGCCCGTACACCGCACGTGGGAGTAGTCGGTTTTCCAACGGTGAAAATCCTCGGGAAAGCATTCCTCAATTTCGTCGGTACTGCGACCGTCCCATTTTCCCGCGTAAATTTCCCGAAGGGTCGTGTCCTTCACAATGGGGGGACCAAACGCCTCGGCAATGGGGCAGGCGGTATGATAGGCGCGAAGCAAATCACTTGCGTAAATGACGTCGATCGACTCCCGCTCTCGGAGATAGCGAGCGGCTCGTCTTGCTTGCTCGTGACCGAAATCGGTCAGGTCATAATCCGAATGTCCCGCGAAGATATGCTCCGCGTTTGCAATGCTTTGACCGTGTCGAATGAGGATCAGTCTTGTCATGGGGACCTCCTGGCGCGATCAAAGATTGGTATAGCGAAGAATGGTTTTCCAAAGCTCCTCCTTGCCCTCACCCTTCAAAGAGGAGAAGGGGATCAGGGGAACGTCGGCGATCAGGGGGTGGGCGCGAAGCGCGTCCAAATTCTTCTTTCGCTCGGTAGCGTTCAGCTTATCCACCTTGGTGGCGACCACCGCATAGGGGATTTCCGAGGCGCGGAGAAAGTCGAGCATCATTTCGTCGTCTTGTGTGGGAGGGATTCGGCTGTCCACCAGCTGAAGCACCAGGGACAGACGGTCGATGTTGCGATTGGCGGTAAAAAATCCGTCGGTCAGCGTGGACCATTGCTTTTTGTCCTCGGGGCTTCTCTTGGCAAAGCCATAGCCGGGCAGGTCAACAAGATACAGCTTCCGATCCACGTCGTAGAAGTTGATGGTGATGGTTTTGCCGGGGGCAGAGCTGACTCGCGCCAGATTCTTGCGGTTGAGAAGCGAGTTGATCAGCGAGCTTTTTCCCACGTTGGAGCGACCCGAAAACGCCACCTGGGGGCGGGGGTCTGCGGGAAATTGACGGGGGAGTCCCGCGCTGATCTTCAAGCTCACGTTCTGTGTATTCAGAGCCATGTCGTCTCCTTTTCGTTTTGTGTTGATATGGACTTAACGGCAAACCGACACGCCGTCTCTGATCTCTTTTGCGGGAATCAGGTCGGGGTAGACCGTCTCGTTTTCCTTAAGGGAGACCGTCTTGTGGGATTCCTTGGGAAGAAGCGCGTAGGAAAGCACGTCGGCGGCGGATTTGCAGGGGAGGAAGGTCAAGGACTCTCTGACGATGGGGTCGATCTCCTCCAGATTCCGCATGTTATCCTCGGGAATCAGCACGGTGCTCACGCCTGCGGTATATGCCGCCATGGTTTTTTCCTTCAGTCCGCCGATGGGAAGCACTTTTCCGCGCAGGGATATTTCGCCGGTCATCGCCATGTCGCGGCGAACCCGTCTGCCTGTCAGGGCACTGACCAGCGCCGTGACCATGGTAACGCCTGCCGAAGGACCGTCCTTGGGGATCGCGCCCTCGGGGAAGTGAAGGTGAAGATCCTTTTTCTGATAAAAGTCGGGAGAAATACCGTACTCGGCAGCAACCGAACGAACGTAGCTGACGGCAATACGCGCCGATTCCTTCATCACGTCGCCCAGAGAGCCGGTCAGCTCGATCTTGCCCGTTCCCTCAAGAACCGCCACCTCTACGGGAAGCATATCGCCGCCCGTCTGGGTGTAAGCGAGACCGTTGACCGTGCCAACGAGATCCTCCTCCGAAATTTTCTCGGGCAGGAATTTACGAATACCGAGATATTCGGAGACCGACGCCTCGGTGACGCGGATCCGCTTCAGGTCTGGATTCTCCACGAAGCGCTTGGCTGCCTTTCTGGCAAGATCGGCAATGGCGCGCTCCAGATTGCGGACGCCCGCCTCACGGGTGTAGTAATCCACGATCTCGGCGACCGCACCCTCGGTGATCGAG
>JAZORA010000023.1:0-3760 GCA_045656365.1 Eubacteriales bacterium
GTGCACTCTACGTAGCCGCCCTCCAGAGGCGTACCGTCCTTAATGTATTCGCCGTAACGACGAACAAAGCTACCCGTAGCAACAAGACGGCAAATTACTTCCAGTCCGCCGCCGCCCAGCTCCTTACCGAAGCATTCTGCGGAAAGAACCTCCATGGTTGCGTCCTCAACGTTTGCGCTGACATAGTGGGTCTTGATGCCCGCCTTCTTCAGAAGCTCGAAATAACGGATCGAGGTCTCAAGATTTGCTCTGCCGATTCCCTCGATGGTCAGACCAACACTGTTCTCACCCGGATCAAACACGCCGTCCTTGCCCGTGCAATCGTCCTTAAACTTCAAGAGCACGTTGCCGTTTTCCAGCGCGTAAACGTCTTTGGTTTTTCCTGCGTAAAGCTTTTTCATAAACTGAAACTCCTTTGTTTTTAAGTTTTAAAATCAGATAAAAACGATCATTTTTATTATATCACGATTTCCCCGTTTTGTACAGAGCTTTTTTCAAAAAAATCCGCAGAACCGCATTTTTTGGATAAATCCTCCGCGTTTTTCGGACATGACTAAGAAAAATTTCAACAAATATCCCTGAAGATGTTGACAACTCAACATTTTTGTGCTATAATAACTTGGATAAGGAGGTGAGTTTTTGGAACCTACCGCGAAACAAACCAAGATGGCGACAGGCTTTGAGGCATTCAGCAGTCTCATCGGCGCCGCCATGAAAAGTCTGGAGCGACTCAAGGCAAAGGGCATGGGAGAGTTCGGCTTATCGGGTACGCATACCCTTTGTATGCGCCGCCTTTACGACGCCCCCGACGGCTTGACGAGAACTCAGCTTGCGGGCCGTTGTGAGGTCGACCGCGCGCAGATCACCCGTGTGATCGGTGAGCTTCTCCAAAAAGGGCTCGTAGAAGAGATCGGCAGTGGCTCGGGCTATCGAAAAAAGTGCAGACTGACCGATCAGGGCAGACGCGTCACAACCGAGATCAACGATCTGGTCACCGAGATCCTTTCCTTCGTCAGCGGAGATATTCCCGCCGATCGCTTGGAGATCTTTTACGAGATCCTGCACGAGATCTGCAACAACCTGAAAAAGGCAGAGGATATGATCTGATTTTTTCCCGATATTTCACAAAATAACAAAGTAAGTCAAACCCGCTTGGGTTGATAATACACCCCCAACCCGTATAAAATATTAAAGAAAGATTCAAACAAGATTCCGAAGATTTGGAGGATATTTATGAAAAACAATGGTACAACACAAGCACCCGTTGAGGACAAGCTTCATCTGAAGCCCAAAACCAAGAGAAATTACGAGCGCGTGGATCACGTGCTGGATCTTTGCCGCATCATCGAGAAGCACGGCGATAAGATCGCGTTTTCCTATTTTGATAAACAGAGAAACCTTCTTCACATGTCCTATGGAGAGTTTGGCGAGCTGATCCGCCGCACCGCCGCGGGTCTGACTCGCGCGGGCTTCGCAGGCAAGCGAATCGCCCTCATCGGCGAGACCTCGGTCCACTGGCTTGCCACCCATCTTGCCATTTTGGCTACGGGCGGCGTTGCCATTCCCATGGACAAGGAGCTGGAGATCGAGGTGATCGAGGGCTTCCTTGACAGTGTGGACGCCGACGGTATCCTTTACTCGGCTACCTTTAATGGAAAATTTTCCAACGCCATGAAAAACCATAAGAGCCTTTCCCTCTTCGTTCCCATCGATCCCGACGAGGACGAGGCGGCAAGAAAGAATGTGCTGCCCTACGCCTCTCTTCTGGAGATGGGCGACGCCGCCATCGCCGACGGCTTTGCTTACCCCCCTGTGAAGAATCGCGACGCCATGGCAGAGATGCTCTTCACCTCGGGAACCACGGGCACCAGCAAGTGCGTTATGCTCAGCCAGAGAAACATTTTCTCCTGCGTGACCTCCGCCGCCGAGACCGTAGACTTCACACCCGAGGACGTGATTGTGTCGCTCCTTCCCATTCACCACACCTACGAGCTTGCTTGCCTTCTGGCAGCAATGACCTACGGGATTCACATTTGTATCAACGACTCCGTCGCCCGCGTTCTGAAAAACTTTAAAATCTTCAAGCCCACGGGTCTCGTGCTCGTTCCTCTGTACGTTTATACCTTCTATAAGAGAATCTGGACCGAGGCAAAGAAAACCGGCAGAGAGAAGAAGCTGAAGCTTGGCATCGGTCTTTCCCGTGCCACAAGAGCCGTAGGAATTGACAAGCGCCGTGAGATCTTCGCCGAGGTGCTTAACTCCTTTGGCGGCAATCTGAAGAAGATCATCTGCGGCGGCGCCGCTCTCAACCCCAGAATGATTGAGTTCTTTGATCATCTTGGCATCTCGGTTTACGAGGGCTTTGGCATTACCGAATGCTCTCCTCTGGTTTGCGTATCCCCCTATTACGCACAGAAATACGGCTCGGTTGGTCCCGCCGTTCCCTGCTGTCAGGTAAGAATTGACGGAGAGGACTACAACGACAAGGGCTATCTCGAGGGCGAGATCCAGGTCAAGGGTGACAACGTTATGCTTGGCTACTACAACAACGAAAAGGAAACCAAGAAGGTCTTTACCGAGGATGGCTGGTTCCGTACGGGCGACGTAGGCTATATGGATGCCGACGCATACGTCTATATCACGGGCCGTATGAAGAGTGTCATCGTGCTTGAGAACGGTAAGAACGTATTCCCCGAGGAGATCGAGGAATACCTCGGCAACATCGATACCATCGCCGAGTGCGCCGTGGTCGGCCGTCAGCAGGACGAGGTGGTCAATCTGGTCGCTCTGATCTACCCCGACACCCAGAAGTATCCCGAGGGTACTCCCATGGAGGAGATGCAGAAGGATATTGAGGCATCGATCCTCGCTATGAACAAGAGCCTGCCCACCTACAAGCAGGTCAAGAAGGTCGAGCTTCGCGACACGCCCTTCGAGAAGACCACTTCCCGTAAGATCAAGCGCCACCTTCTCTCCTAACTCGTTTTGTGATCGTTTTGTGTAAATATGGGGAATTTTTCCCAAAGGCATTGACAAAGTAAAAGCAATGATGTATAATAGTTTCGAATACTACATCCGAAGGTTTTATTTGTCGCCTTTGGGTAAGCCCCTCAACATTTTTACAAAGAAAGGCTGATTACTATGGAACAATACGTAATTTTAACCGACTCCTCCTGCGACCTGTCGAAAAAGCTCGCCGACGAGCTGGGCGTAGCCGTCCTCTCCCTTGAGGTAATCATGGACGACGGCGCGGCGATCCCCAACGATCAGATCGACGTGAAGGAGTTTTATAAAAAATTAAGAGAAAAGAGCCACGTGACCACCTCCGCGGTGGGAATCGACCGCTTTATGAGCTTTATGGATGGCTTCCTCTCCGAGGGAAAGGACGTTCTGTACCTTGGCTTCTCCTCGGGGCTGAGCGGAACCTTTAACGCAGGCTTTGTGGCTTCGCAGGAGCTTGCCGAAAAGTATCCCGATCGAAAGATCTACGCCGTCAATACCCTTTGCGCGTCCCTTGGTCAGGGACTCCTTGTATATCTCGCCGCCAACATGCAGAAGAATGGCGCGGGCATCGACGAGGTGCGCGACTGGGTTGAGGCAAACAAGCTGAATCTTTGCCACTGGTTTACGGTGGACGATCTCTTCTTCCTGAAGAGAGGCGGACGCGTCAGTGCGGCTACGGCGGTGCTGGGTAGCTTGTTGTCCATCAAGCCCGTGATGCACGTGGACGACAACGGAAAGCTGGTCAACGTGATGAAGG
>JAZORA010000024.1:0-5512 GCA_045656365.1 Eubacteriales bacterium
GTGTCGCTTACCAAAGTAAATACCGCCCGTCAGCTCACGAACGATCATCAGGTCGATTCCGTCACCCACGATGCTCGCCTTCAGGGGCGAGGAATCCGCAAGCTGGGTGAAGAGCTTGGTGGGACGCAGATTTGCAAAGAGTCCCAGCTCCTTACGAACAGCGAGGAGCGCCTTTTCGGGGCGAATCGAGGGATCGACTCCATCCCACTTGGGTCCGCCTACTGCACCGAGCAGCACACTGTCGGAAGCACGGCAGGCAGCCATTCCCTCCTCGGTGATCGGTACGCCGTGCTTATCAATGGAGCAACCGCCGATATCCACCTCGGTATAGGAAAATTCATGTCCGTATTTCTTCGCAACCGCATCCAATACGAGGATCGCTTCGCCCACGATCTCAGGTCCGATGCCGTCACCCTTCAAAACCGCAATATTCTTCTTCATGATCTCACCGCTTTCCAATGGAATTCATGAGTCCGTCTGCCCGAATGATATCCTTGATAAACTCGGGAAAGGGCTCTGCCTGATAGGTTTCATTTTTCGTCAGATTCGTAATCAGTCCCGTATCAAAATCAACCGAGACCTCATCGGATGCCTCAATTCTTTCACTTGCCTCGGGACATTCCAGAATGGCAAGTCCGATATTGATGGCGTTACGGAAGAAAATGCGGGCAAAGGTTTTCGCAATCACACAGGAAATGCCCGACTTTTTAATGGCAATGGGCGCATGCTCACGCGAGGAGCCGCAACCAAAGTTGGCACCGCCAACCATGATGTCGCCCTCCTTTACCTTCTTCGTAAAGTCTGCGTCAATATCCTCCATACAGTGGGCGGCAAGCTCCTTATGATCGGAGGTATTCAGATATCTTGCGGGAATGATGACGTCGGTATCCACGTTATCCCCGTACTTATGTACAAGTCCTTTTACGTTCATGGGTTTGCCTCCTTATTTCAGATCTCTCGGGTCACAGATCTTACCCGCTACTGCCGATGCCGCCGCAACCTCGGGGCTGGCAAGGTAGATCTTGGACGTAATGTGACCCATTCTTCCGACAAAGTTACGGTTGGTGGTCGCAACAGCGATCTCGTCCTCTGCCAGAATTCCCATATAGCCGCCAAGGCAAGGTCCGCAGGTGGGAGTAGAAACCACACAACCCGCGTCAATAAAGGTATCAATGTATCCCAGACGAATGGATTCCTTATAGATCTTCTGCGTTGCGGGGATCACAATGCAACGAACGCCCTTGGCAACGTGTCTTCCCTTCAGAATCTCTGCCGCCGCCTTCATATCGGACAGACGTCCGTTGGTGCAGGAGCCGATGACCACCTGATCGGGAACGACGTCCGAAAGCTCACGGGCAAGGGTCGTATTCTCGGGCAGATGAGGACAAGCTACCGTAGGCTCGATAGTCGAAAGGTCGATCTCGTATTCCTCGTCGTACTCGGCGTCCTCGTCGGCAGAGTAAACGGTAAAGGGACGATTTACTCGTTCCTTGACGTAAGCGAGTGTCACATCGTCTACCTCAAAGATGCCGTTCTTCGCACCGGCTTCGATCGCCATATTTGCCATGCAGAGGCGGTCGTCCATTGAGAGAGACTTAAGGCCCTCTCCCGAAAATTCCATCGAGCGATAGAGCGCACCGTCCACACCGATCATACCAATGATGTGCAGGATCACGTCCTTACCCGAAACCATGGGATTCAGCTTGCCAACCAAACGGAAGCGAATGGCAGAGGGAACCTTGAACCAAGCCTTACCCGTTGCCATACCGGCCGCCATATCGGTGCTTCCCACTCCCGTGGAGAATGCGCCGAGAGCACCGTAGGTACAGGTATGGGAGTCTGCACCGATCACAAGCTCACCGGGGGCAACCAAGCCCTTTTCGGGAAGCAGAGCGTGCTCGATTCCCATATCACCCACGTCGTAGTAGTTGGTGATCGAGAAGCACTTGGCAAAGGTACGGCACTGCTTACACTGCTGTGCCGCCTTAATATCCTTGTTGGGCACGAAGTGGTCCATGACCAGAGAGATCTTATCCTTATCGAATACACTCTCAAAGCCGTTTTTATAAAATTCGTTGATCGCCACAGGCGAGGTAATATCGTTTCCCAGAACCATGTCCAGGTTCGCCATAATCAGCTGACCCGCCTTGACCGATTCAAGCCCTGCATGCGCCGCCAGAATCTTTTGTGTCATCGTCATTCCCATAACGCGTATCTCCTATTCTTGATTGATGTTTTAGTTCGCGGACAGATAGCGGTTGATCGCAGAGATCAGCGCACAGATCGATGCCGCGATAATATCGTCGTTTACACCCGCGCCCCAAGAGGTCTTTCCGTCCTTGAAGGTCACGCTTACGTAGGTGATTGCCTGCGAGGAGGACTCGGTGGTCAGCGCGTGCTCGGTATAGGTCAGGTTGGAGTACTCCAGACCCAAGTGCTGCTTGATGGCGTTGCTGACTGCGTCCAGACGACCGTTACCCGCTGCGGAGATATCCTTGGTCTCGCCGTTCTGGGCAATGGTCAGGATCGCCTTCATGGCGTCAGGCTTTCTGACGAAGTGGTAATCCTCAAGCTCTATGGGCGCATTGATGTTGACGTACTCGGTCTTGAAGATATCCAACACCTCGGCGGGAGACAGCTCCTTGTGAGAGCGGTCGGAATATCCCTTGACGGTATATCCCACGTCCTCGCGCATCTTGGGAGGAAGAATATAGCCAAAATTGTGCTCCAGCAGATATCCGATACCACCCTTGCCCGACTGGGAGTTGATACGAATAACGTCGGTCTCGTATTCCCTTCCCACGTCCTGAGGATCGATGGGCAGATAGGGTACGGTCCAGTAGCGGCAGGTGTGATCCTCACGCCACTTCATACCCTTGGCGATGGCGTCCTGATGCGAGCCCGAGAAGGCGGCAAAGACCAGCTTACCCGCATAGGGGCTTCTGTCGTATACCTGCATTCTGGTAACTCTCTCGTAAAGCTCGGTGATGGTAGGCAGATCGGAAAGATCCAGCTGGGGATCCACACCCTGAGCAAACATATTGAGCGCCATGGTAACGATATCCACGTTACCTGTTCTCTCTCCGTTTCCGAAGAGCGTACCCTCGATACGGTCACCG
Organism: Eubacteriales bacterium; assembly: GCA_045656365.1. Taxonomy (GTDB): domain Bacteria; phylum Bacillota; class Clostridia; order Oscillospirales; family CAG-272; genus HGM12713. The sequence continues at coordinate 3,120 of JAZORA010000024.1, forward strand.
CCCGCAAGCAGACCCATTTCCGCATCAGCAACAGCGCATCCGCGGTCATTGTGGGGATGGAGCGAAATGATCACGTTCTCACGGTACTTCAGGTTGTCGTTCATATACTCCACCTGATTTGCGTATACGTGAGGCATGGAAACCTGAACGGTTACAGGCAGATTGATGATGACGGGACGCTCCTTCGTGGGCTTCCACACATCAAGCACCGCATTGGAAATCTCCAGCGCGAACTCGGGCTCCGTGCCCGTAAAGGACTCGGGCGAATACTCGTAGCGGTAGTTGACGCCCATTTCCTCGCTATACTTATTGAAAAGCTCCGCGCCCTTGACGGCGATCTCAATGATCTCCTCCTTGGACTTCTTGAACACCTGCGCTCTCTGTGCCACCGAGGTGGAATTATAGAGATGCACGATGGCATTCTTGACGCCCTTCAGGCTCTCGAAGGTTTTTTTGATAATATGCTCTCTGGATTGGGTCAGAACCTGAACCGTCACGTCGTCGGGGATCAGATTTTCCTCGATCAGCGTCCGTAAGAACTTATATTCGGTTTCCGATGCCGCGGGAAAGCCGATCTCGATCTCCTTGAAGCCAATCTTAACGAGAAGCTTGAAGAACTCCAGCTTTTCCTCAAGGCTCATGGGAATGATCAAGGACTGGTTTCCGTCTCTCAGGTCAACCGAGCACCAAACGGGAGGCTTGTCGATATAATTCTTCTTCGCCCAACGCGCGGGGGCATTGGGAGCGGGAAAATACTGTCTTGTGTATTTCGTTGCGTTATTCATTCTTTATGTCTTAATCCTTTCCAGATGGTTTCTTATTTCATCACGGCACCCTGATCCGCACTGCTAACCAGCTTTGCGTAGCGGGAGAGCCAGCCCGTCTTTACGTTGGGCTCGGGTGCTATGTGCTTTGCCCGTCTTTCGGAGAGAACCTCATCCGAAACGTGAACGTTGGTGGAGGCTTCGGGAATATTGATCTCAATGATATCCCCTTCCTCGATGAGAGCGATGTTACCACCGTCTGCCGCCTCGGGGCTCACGTGTCCGATGGACGCGCCGCGGCTTGCGCCCGAAAAGCGTCCGTCGGTGATCAGAGCCACCGTCTTATCCAGCTTCATGCCGGCAAGCGCCGAGGTAGGATTGAGCATTTCTCTCATACCGGGACCGCCCTTCGGACCCTCATAACGGATCACCACCACGTCGCCGTCCACAATCTTACCCGTGTAAATGGCTTCAATCGCCTCGTCCTCCGAGTTAAACACGCGAGCAGGTCCGCTATGGTGCAGCATTTCGGGAGCGACGGCACTTCTCTTCACCACGCAACCCTTCTGCGCGATGTTACCCCAAAGGATCTGAATACCGCCCGTTTGGCTGTAAGGATCGTCAATGGGACGAATGGAGTTGGTATTCTTGATATACGCGCCCTGAACATTCTCCGCCACCGTCTTACCCGTGACCGTAGGCGCGTCGCCGTCCAGAAGTCCCTTCTTAAGAAGCTCTGCCTGTACGGCGGGGATACCGCCAGCCGCGTCCAGATCCTGCATGTGCGTCGGACCTGCGGGAGCCAGGTGACAAAGGTTGGGTACCTTTTCGCTCATCTCGTTGAAGAGGTTGAGGTTCAAGGGAACACCCGCCTCGTTGGCAATCGCCAAAAGGTGAAGAACGCTGTTGGAGCTACAGCCCAGTGCCATATCGCAAGCCAATGCGTTTTTGATGGAGCGCTCGTTGACAATATCTCTTGCCGAAACGTTGTTGCGAACCAGTTCCATAATTGCCATACCCGCGTGCTTCGCGAGGATCACTCTCTTATTGGAAACGGCAGGAATCGTTCCGTTTCCGGGAAGAGCAATTCCAAGCGCCTCCGAGAGACAGTTCATGCTGTTTGCCGTATACATACCCGCACAGCTTCCGCAACCGGGGCATACGCCCGTCTCGCACTCGTGAAGCTTACACTCGTCAATGATACCCGCCTTGTATGCGCCAACCGCCTCAAACATCTTGGAAAGGCTGACCTCTTCGCCATCATACGTACCTGCCAGCATGGGTCCGCCGCTGCAAACCACACAAGGAACGTTCATTCTGACTGCTGCCATCAGCATTCCGGGAACGATCTTATCGCAGTTGGGAACGAGCACAAGACCGTCCAACTGATGTGCCATGGTCATGGTCTCCACGCTATCGCAGATCAGCTCACGGCTTGCCAAGGAATACTTCATACCGATATGTCCCATGGCGATACCGTCGCACACGCCGATGGCGGGGATCAGAACGGGCGTACCGCCCGCCATGCGGATTCCTGCCTTAACCGCGTCCGCGATCTTATCCAGATGAATGTGACCGGGAACGATTTCACTGTGGGCGCTAACCACACCAATGAGAGGTCTTTCCAGC
>JAZORA010000025.1:0-3691 GCA_045656365.1 Eubacteriales bacterium
AGAATCTGCCAACTGCGTGTCCCGAGCAGCCTTCGTCATAAACGCTTCCACCTCGGCTATGGTCTCACACGCGAGATACTTCTTATAGAGATCATCCGACAGCTTCTGAAGCTCTTGCAGCTGCTCCATGTTGGTCTTATATCCACCGTAGGTGGGCGTAAAGCCAAGCGCCAGATCTACCTTTGCTTCCTGGTTCTGCTTTACGATATAATCGTTGATATTGTAAAGAACGTTTTCATCCTCAAGGGTATATGCCAGCAGCACGTTACCCGTCTTGGAGTTATCCATCATGTAATCTTCGTTCAATCTTCTTGCCAGCTTGTAGGTTTCGCCGCGCGCATTTTCAATGCCCGTGTCCACTACCTGATAGTGCTCACCCTCAATGCCGTACTGAAGCAGATTCTTAATCTCCTCGTTGGAGTTCATGAAGGTGATGATTTCCATGCTTCGAGAGGTACTTACCGTGTAAGGAGAAACGGCAAACAGATCCTCGTAGAGATCCTCCTCACACATTCTGGGCGCATCCAGAACGACCATTTCATACTCCTCGCCGTAAACCTCAACAAGCTCTGCGCCACCCTTGACGTAACCAACGGCAAACGCCTTGTCCGCATCTTCCTCGGTTCCGTAGTAGCCGTTAAACTCATACTCCTTCAGGGTCGTCAGATCGCTTACAAACTGCTCGTTTTCAAACAGGTTCTCCATGGGAACGTATGCGTTGGACTGGAGATAATCTGCCTCGCTGTTGTAGTATCCACCCAATACCGAGAAAGAATCGCTCCATTCGCCTTCCTCGTCAATGCCCCACATCTGCAGGTTGGAGAGCAGAAGCTCATCCTCGGGCAGGTTGGTGTAAAGAGGAACGTAATTGGGATGGTAGTCGGCAATAAACTCCAAGAAATCACGAGAGGTCTCGCAGGTCAGGGAGGTAAAGCCGTCATCTTTGCTATACAGCGTTTCTGCCAACGCCTTCTTGTTCAGCAAAAGATATGTATACTCACCGATGGGATTGTTGGTGGGGATCGCAAAGATACCGTTATTTACGGTCTTCATATAGTTCAGGTAAGGAGGCGCGATATACTGCTTCAGTGCCTTGGAGGCAGCGTCTACCTCAGCGCCCAAGGATGCCAGATAGCCCTTCTCCTTGTACTTGTCATACATTTCCTCTCCGCCCAAGTAGAAGATATCAACCTGATAGCTTCCGTAGGTCGGATACTTAATACGAATGATACCGTTCTCGTCCACAAAGGTTTCGTCCTCTACGGTCTCACCCTCGTTTTTCTTGTTGGGAAGAATCAGGGTACCGTCAGCCTTCGCCTTCTCTCTGGCAGCAAATGCCGCGTCCAGCTTGCTATAATACTCCTCTTCCGTATAGAAGTACAAATTCAAATGCGTCTTGAACTTGTTTTCCGTAATCTTATTGACTGCGTTCTGAATCGCGGTGGCGGTCTCCGTGCTAACGGGCTCCTCGCTCATCAAATACATCGTCAGCGTTTCTGCTGAAGCAGACGCCTGCTCTGCTTTATCTGCAGCTACGTCATCGTCCGTCTTTTGCGCACAGCCCGAAAGAACTACGCTCAAAAGCATGACCAGACTCAAAAACAAACAAATAAGCTTCTTGTTCATGTTTTTCCCCCTTGAAAACCTTAGGTTATAACAACGTTACAACTCTATTCAATGCTTATAATATTTTACACCAAATTGCCTAAAATGTCAAGTGAATTTTTTGTTTGAGGCAGGCTTTTTTCAATCAACGCGCGGCATTCCCGCTACTCAATTTTTGAAAATTTACCATTTTGCACAAAATCAAGCGTTGGTTTTTTTACTTGTTGACTGTGAATTCCACACTTCTCACAAATATCGATCAACATTGTTAGGCAAAACAACGATTTTTTTGGATTATTCCAAGAAGCCTCTCAGGTGTCTGGCGCGGCTGGGGTGTCTAAGCTTTCTGAGTGCCTTTGCCTCGATCTGACGGATTCTCTCACGGGTAATATCAAATTCCTTACCAACCTCCTCAAGAGTTCTCGTGCGTCCGTCGTACAAACCGAAGCGAAGCTTGATCACGTGCTCCTCACGAGGCGTCAGAGTGTGAAGCTCCTTCTCGATCACCTCGCGCAAAATGGTGGATGCCGCCGCCTCCGAGGGTGCGGGCGTATCCTCATCGGGAATAAAGTCGCCAAGGTGGCTATCCTCTTCCTCACCGATCGGCGTTTCAAGGGATACGGGATCCTGTGCGATCTTCATGATCTCACGAACCTTCTCGGGGCTCATGCCCATCTTTTCACCGATCTCGTCCGCGGTCGCTTCTCTTCCCAGCTCCTGAAGCATCTGTCGGGAATAGCGAGAAACCTTGTGAATGGTCTCCACCATGTGAACGGGAATACGAATGGTTCTTGCCTGGTCGGCAATGGCACGGGTGATTGCCTGACGAATCCACCAAGTCGCATAGGTCGAGAACTTATATCCCTTACTATAATCGAACTTGTCCACCGCCTTCATAAGACCCAGGTTTCCTTCCTGAATCAGGTCGAGGAAGAACATTCCCTTGCCCACGTATCTCTTGGCGATGCTGACAACCAGACGGAGGTTTGCCTCCACCAGCTCGTTCTTCGCCATCATCTTTCTCTGCTCGTCCTCGCTGTCGGTCATGATCTCTGCCAGCTCGCGCTCACGCTCTGCCGTCAGAAGCGGAACACGTCCGATCTCCTTCAGGTACATACGAACGGGGTCGTCAATGGCAAGACCCTCCTGCTCCAGAATGCGCTCCATGGTCTCGCCGCTTCCGAAGGATTCCACCTCCGACTCGATCTCGGTCAGCTCGGTGTTGGAAAGCTCTCCGGGCAGAGTGATTCCGTTGTTTTCCAGCGTATCGTACAGCTTATCCAGACTTTCGATATCAAAGTCCATCTCCTCCACGACCTCTTCCAGATCGTTCGAGGAAAGCTTTCCCTGCTTTCCCTTCTCAATCAGTCCTTCCAGGTCAATGGACTTTTCATTTTCCAGTTTCAGTTCGTTTTCCGTCATGTTTTCTTTCCTTCCGGTTTATGTATTTTTATGATTTGTATGTTGCTTTTGCTCTTTGAGTCGTTCCTGCTTTTTACGCAGATCGGCAAAGGGGTCGTCCTCCGAGACCTCTCCGCGCTCTCGGCGGAGCGCCTCGATGGAGGCGAGAAAGACCTCTCGGTCGTTTCGAGCCAAGCCCCGTCGCTCAATTTCGATCCTTTCGATCCGTCCTAATTCGTCGGCGTTAAAATACTGTCCGAGCAACGCCTTGGAGAATCCGTTCTCTCCGTTCTCCAGCTCACAGATGGCATCAAACACTCGCTGACCGAAAACGGTCAAGAAATCCTCCCGACCGATCCCCGCACTGCCGTTCGTCGCATCCCTTCGGAAATCCTCATAAATGAGCATCAGACCCAGCAGAGTCTCCTCTGCACGACTGGCGCGAATGTTTTTGGCGGCATCCACGTTGATCCGATCGCCAAAGCTCTTGATCGAAAGCTGGGCATCCTGTCCTTGCTTGCGCTTCATTTCCCTCAGCTTTGCGCGGCGCGCCCGATCCACATCGATCCGCATTGCCTCCGCCGAGATCTCCATGCGCCCCGCCGCCTTGCGGACGCAGATACCCCGCTCCACCTCCGAGCCTGCCTCGGCGATCATCGAGCAAACGGCGTAGGACGCCAAGTCG
>JAZORA010000026.1:0-5125 GCA_045656365.1 Eubacteriales bacterium
TGTTTGTCATCATTAAGTAGTTCCGTCGAAGTTGATCCGTTCCTCTTCAATGACCAAGGGACGCTTCATCACACGGGCATTGATGCTCATTACATATTCCCCGAGGAATCCGATAAAGAAGAGCTGAAGTCCGCCGATGAACAGAATCGTCAGAAGGATTGCTGCGGTGCCAGTTTCGAAGAAGCTGCTGTCGATCAGCTTAAGAATCAGACAAACCACACCCGCAAGGGCACTTCCGCCGCTCATCAGCATGCCGAGGAAGGAGGCAAGGCGCATACCGATCTTGGTATAAGAGGTAAAGGAAAGCATAGCAGCGTCGTAGAGACTGAAGAAATTGTTGCTGGTCTTCCCCGCTCTTCTCTTTGCCTGCTCGTATTCCACCTTCTTGATCTTCGGACCAAGCTCGGCAACGATACCACGCAAGAAGGGAGTGGAATCGTCCAGATTGCGAAGAACCTCCACAAAGCTCTTGTCGTAAAGACCAAAGCCCGTAAAATGCTCGATCTGCTCCACACGGGACATCTTGCGGATCATCTTATAATAGATGCTGCGCAAGAAATACATCAGCTTATTTTCCTTGCTGGAGGTCTTGATGCCGATGACGATCTTATATCCCTTTTCCCACTCCTCAAGGAACTTGGGGATCATCTCCACAGGATCCTGAAAATCACAGCAAACGCACAGGGTACAATCGCCCGTGGTCTGGCAAATTCCGTGGTAAGGAGAATTGAACTGTCCGAAATTTTTGGAATTGAAAATGGCACGAATCTTCTGATTTCCCGCACAGATCTCACGCAACAGCTCTCTCGTTTTGTCTTGCGAGCAGTTATCGATAAACAGAATCTCGTAATCGTATTGGGGAAGCTGCTCCATTTGTGCCACCAGCGCCTGACTCATGGGGACGACGTTTTCCTCCTCATTATAACAGGGCACCATAATGCTGACTTTTTTCATGCTTTGTCCTCCGTGTTTCGTTTTTCGTTTTCCATAAACCATTTCACCGTTTCTCGGATTCCCTCTTCAAAGGAGGTCGTAGCCTCAAAGCCCGTGTCCTCCCGCAGATCCTGAACGTCCGCGCAAAGATACATCACCTGCTTGGGGGCATAAGGAACCTCGCCAAGCCCCAGGGCGGCATTGGGATCCACCGCGTCCCGAATCTTGAGGATGTATTCCCTCAAGGGAGCGGGGTTGCCGCTTCCGAGACAATAGACGTGACCGTGTCTACCCAAGCTTGCCAAAGCAAGCATGGCACAAGCGGCATCGCCGCTGTAAAGATAATCCCAGATCTGCTCCCCTGCCGTAAAGCTCGGCTTCTCACCCGAGGCAAGCTTCCGCACCGTGGACATGACCATGGAATTCGGCGTATCGTACGGACCGTATACGCTGAGGATTCTCACCCAGATATGGCGCATACCCAAGCCGTCGCACATGACTCGGCTCATCTGCCCCGCGCAAAGCTTGGCGATACCGTAGCCGTTTTCGGGGAACGTGGGGGTTTCGGCATTCAGCTTCCCCTCCACTCTGCCGTATTCCGCCTGCGAGCCAGCACCGATAAAGGTGTGGCAGCCCAGACGGTGCGCCAGAGCGACCGCGTCCAGCGTATAGGCAACGTTCCGATTCTGCATGGGCATATCGTTTCTCGAAGCGCCCGTGGTTCCCTCCCACGCAAAGTGGAAAAACACGTCGTATTTCTCCTCCCCGGGAAGGGTCAGCGCATTCATATCCGAAAGCGAGCATTCGACCTTTCGGATCAGTGGGTGATCGGGGATCCGCCCATTGCGGGAAGAGCCCCGACGGCACAGAACCGTCGTCTTGATCCCTCTTCGAATCAGCTCCGAAATCAAAGCCATACCAACCGCGCCCGTGGCGCCGCTGATCATCGCTCGTTCATATTTATATTCGATCCGTTCCATTTGCTTTTCTATTTTTACCGATCTCTCGGTAAATCCCTTCAAATTCACTACACACACAAAATCAGCGGCAGAAAAACCGACGCTGATTTCGTTGTTATTATTTTTGATCGTACCTTACGCCTCGACCCAAACGCTCTCTTCCACGAAGCGAGCGATCTGGCGATCCATGCAGGCGGCGAGATCCTCTCCGTCTCTCATGCACTTTGCCCATTCCACCGTGTAAGCAACCGCGCCCGAAAGATTCCAAACGGGCTTCCAGTCAAAGGTGGTCTTGAGCTTGGAGCAATCCAGCTTCAGGAAGTTCGCCTCGTGAGGTCCGCCGTCGTAACGGTTGATCCACTTCATACCCTCACCCCAGGTGCGGCAGAAGAGGTCCACCAGCGCTCCCGTACGGAAGCAATCGCACTCGTCGGGACCCACGTTATAATATCCTGCGTACGTGCCGTCCTCGTACTGCTTCTGGGCGATCATCAGATACGCCATCACAGGCTCCAGCACGTGCTGGTAGGGACGGGTGGAATGAGGATTCCGCACGATGATATCCCGTCCGTCAAAGGCGGCGCGGATACAGTCGGGAATGATACGGTCGTTGGCGAAATCTCCGCCGCCGATCACGTTTCCTGCGCGAGCCGTGGAAATTGCCACGTGCCCGTCGGCAAAGAAGGAATCCTTATAGCTATGCGTAACAAGCTCCGAGCAGGATTTGCTGTTGGAATACGGATCAAAGCCGTCCAGCGGCTCGTTCTCACGATATCCCCACTCCCACTCGTTGTTCCGATACACCTTATCGGTGGTCACGTTCAGGAAGGACTTGACCGTATCCGACAGACGAACGCATTCGAGAATGTTGACCGTTCCCATTACGTTGGTCTCGTAGGTGTACTTCGGATCCTTGTAGCTGTCGCGAACGATGGGCTGAGCCGCCAGATGCAATACGATCTCGGGCTTTGCCTCGTCGAAGGCGCGCTTCAGCGCCTCAAAATCACGAACATCACCAATCACGGAATTCATTCCGTCAGCGATTCCCGCCAGATCAAACAAAGCGGGATCGGTGGGCGGCGTCTGGGAATATCCCGTTACGATCGCCCCTGCGTTTTTGAGAACCTGACACATCCAAGACCCTTTAAAGCCGGTATGTCCGGTCACAAACACTCTTTTTCCATTGTAAAAGCTCAAATTCAACATTAGTCTTCCCAATTCTTCCAAGGAGCCTCGCCGCTTTCCCAAAGCTTTTCAAGGGTCTCCCAGTCCTTCTTCATATCCATGCACTGCCAGAAGCCGTCATGATGGAATCCCATCAGCTGACCGTCCTTAGACAGTTTTTCAAGGGGTCCTCTCTCGAACACGGTAGAGTCGCCCTCAATATAATCAATGATCTTAGGATCAAGAACCATAAATCCGCCGTTGATCGGGTTTCCGTCCGAATCTCTCTTCTCGCGGAAGGAGGAAATGGTATTGCCGTCCTTTGCCATCTTAATAACACCAAAGCGCTGACCCGCATTGACCACGGTCAGAGTAGCAAGCTTTCCGCTCGCCTTATGGAAATCAACCAGATCGTTGATGTTGACGTCGGAAAGACCGTCGCCGTAAGTAAGCAGGAAGGGCTCGTTGGGATTCAGATACTTCTTGATTCTCTTGATTCGTCCGCCCGTCATGGTATTCAAGCCCGTGTCAGCCACGGTGATCTTCCACTTTTCGGTATAGGTCTTGTGAACCTTCATACGGTCGGTGCTATTGGTAAAGTCAAAGGTTACGTCCGAGGAGTGCAAAAAGTAATCGTTAAAGAAATCTTTAATGACGTGCTGCTTATATCCGCCGCAAATAATAAACTCGTTATGGCCGTAAGCGGCATAATTCTTCATTATATGCCAAAGGATAGGCATTCCGCCGATCTCGATCATAGGCTTGGGTTTCAGATGGGATTCCTCGGAAATTCTCGTTCCGAAGCCTCCTGCCAGAATAACGACTTGCATAAGAAAATTCCTTTCTTTTTTACAATAATTTAATAGTCTTTGCTTTCGACAAGAAGCGACAAGCGCATTGCGTTGTATACGAACCTATCATATCATATTATTCTTATTTTGTCAATAGGTTGTTCAAATATGTTTGTTTTTCCCTTGTTTTTGTACAAAATGACATATTTCATTTAAGCTTTAAAATATCGAAAATATCAATAAAAGGAAGGATCGAGCACGAGAAGCTTTCTGTCCTTCCTTTTATATCATACCATGCCAAAAAGATTGCTCCGTGTCGATTTTCCGAAGGTTTTGTGACGTGTTTCAGAGTGTTTCCCGAATCAACTCCTCAAGACGCCCCTGACCGATCGCCCCTACCGATTCCGCCACGGATTTCCCCTTGCGGAACACCATCAAGGTCGGCACGGATCGAATGTGATACGCCGACATAAGCGTTGGCTCCTCCTCTACGTTAACCAGACCGAAGGACACCTCCGAAAAATTCCCCGCGGCACGGTCGAGCATAGCGGATACCGTCCGACAGCTCGGACACCAATCGGCATAAAACTCGACCACCGACAACCGATCCCTTTGGGTGATTTTTTCGTGAAACTCCTCCGCATTCCATTTTTTCACCATATCTCTGCCATCCTTTCCCCTTCGTTTTTTGTGAATAGTGTTTCCCAAAAGAACACGGGCTATCCAAGGACAAAAAACAAAGAAAAGGAGCGGTTTTCCGCTCCTTTTCTCCTTATTCTTTATCGCTCCACGCCTCGACCCACGTATCGTAATACATTTCCTGAAAATGAATGGCAGCCTCGATCTCCTCCTTGTCAGGTACACGGTCAACGGGTGCCATGATCAGCTTATCCTCCACGTCGTTGCGTCGGTATACGATCCCAACGATCCGCCCCGTATAGCGCTCCACGGGACACTCTACTCCCACAAGATAAACGTCCAGCTCCTCGCCGTCGCCTCCCAGCACGCCCGGAATATATCCGTAGTTGATGGGATAAATCAATGGATTCTCTCTTCCCTTTTTCCAATGCACGTATCCAATGGGACGGTCGATTTCAATGGATACGATCTTGCCAAGATAAGACTTGACCAGAGCTTCTCTTTCCTGCGTATTCATGGCGGCTCCTTTATGGTTTTTCTGTCTGTCAGTATAACACACCCCCAAGAAAAAATCAAGAAAAAATTCTCACGTCTCAGGATTTTCGCGACCGTTTTCGTCTCAGAGCATCCCGATCCTCA
>JAZORA010000027.1:0-3615 GCA_045656365.1 Eubacteriales bacterium
GACGACGGGCAGTATTCGGATTCACAGACGATCAATGAAATCTTGGGAATTACAAATTTCGTATTGAAGCCTGTTTCGAACTGTACGGGAAAAAGTGAAGATTTCTTTACGATGAACTTTAATGACGATATCGGCTTTGAAAAGTACGAGCATTTAACGTTGACCACCCATACCGATTACACGGCGCTGGGCAAGGATTACGGTTATCTTGAATTCAATTTTGTGTTGTTTGCGCCCGACGGAGATAATACGCAACGCTATATTTATCTGGACGAGGCATATATTTTTGATTCGGGAACGGAAAATACGACCTACTCGCAATGTATCCGTGTATCCATTACCCATAAGACAACCGGTAGGACCTGGATATTCAGTGAGGGTGGAGGAAACAAGATTGCGGTCAGCAATGAGGTCGCGGACGGACAATACGTCGCAAACGGCGCATTGTATTATGAAACCTACGATCCGGTCAATGATAGCAACACAAAAAAAGCAGAAAAGGTAAGATATAAGAACGGCGACTCGATTATCGAAACCGATTACGATGTGGAAGTCGACCAGCCTACGCTCGATTTTTCCGAGCGGAACGGTAAAACGAACGGAGTTTTTGACTCCGAAAAGGCATTGTTCGTTATGGATGCGGGAAGCGCGTCCAAGGGTGTTACGGTAACGGTCAGAATTTGGGTCGAGGGAGCAGATCCTAAGTGTACGGAGGCAATTTCCGAGCAGCAGATCGATTTGAAGCTGAAATTTGCATCCTTTACCGCAGCGGAGATCGGCACCTGATTCGCTTAGTAAATTCGTCAGAAAGGCAGGGAAGCAGAAATGTTAAAAGAGAGAATCATGCTTTTGATTTGCTCGATTCTTTTGAGCATTACCGTTTCTTTTGCCTGGATTATGAGCAAGGATCCTATTCTGACAAAAACCATCGATATAGACTATGATCAGAAGGGAAATTTGACGATCGCAGATAAAAACATCGAGATATCCATCTGGATGCAGAGCGATAACGGTTACGTGGAAATCAGCAACAGCTCAAAAAAAGATGATTCCAACGCGCTCTTTCTCGTGGATAATGTGGTTCCGCATCATAACGTTCCCTTTAAAATCCGATTGAAAAACAAATCTCATGCCGTAGTTACGGTGAATCTTTCGATTGCAAAGTTCATCTGTGATGCCCACCTGATCGAAAACGAGCATGAGCCGAAAATCTATCTCTCTACTATGAGCGGCACGTCCTACAAAAATTATACGACGGTTAAGATCCCGGATGACAGATATCGTCCCTTAACCTTGAGTGATGTCAATGTGCTGGGAGAGAATGAGTATTCCATCACGCTGTATGAGGCGATTCAGGTGCCTCCCACACAAAATGAATACGTGGAGCTGGACTGTTATTTTTATTTTGATAAAAGCATGGATAACAGCTATCAGGGATTGGATTTTCGCGTAGTAACGTTCAGAGCGGTAGAATAAATTATGAAAAAAAGCAGTAAGATCATAAAAAAAATCGCGAGCGTTTTGAGCAGCATTCTTATCGTGATTGAGATCATAGTGATCGCGGTTCTTGTTTTTTCAAAGATGAGCGGCGGCGTTCCGTCTCTTCTTGGACACAACATGTACGTCATAGCTTCTCCCAGCATGAGTCCCGAGCTGGAGGTGGGAGATGTGATCATCTCGAAGGAGTATGGCGGAGAAGCGCTTGCGGTTGGAGACGTTGTGCAATACGTTGCGAAAAGCGGATCGAAAAAGGGAGAGATCATCACGCATCAGATCATCAGTATGGACGATGAACCGAATGGAATGATCGTTACGAAGGGTATCGCCAATTCGACGCCGGATGATCCCATACAGCGTGACGACGTGATTTCGGTTATGAAGTATAAGACCGTGGTGGTGGATGACATATATCGGGTGATCGGCTCGACGTGGGGCTTTGTTCTGTTGGTGATGCTTCCGCTGTTCGGCATGATCGTTTTTGAAATAGTAAATTTCGTGGCAGATATTAAAAAAGAGAAGGAGGAGGTAGAATATCATGAAAACAATCAAGAAAAATGATCGTTGTAGAAAAATTCGGAAGCGATATGTTATTCTGTCTCTTTTTTTGGTGTTGATTCTTCTTTCAAGTGTCTTAACGTATGCTTGGTTCAGAAATATCATTGAGGTTAAGGGTGCGGAAATGAGCACCGGTAATTTTCAATATCAGTTTGCGGGATATTATCTCAATGAGGCGGGAACCCTCGAACAGGATTTTGCGTACAGCACGGAGGCAACCGAGGGAGACGGCAGCGGATTTGAGCCGATTGCTCTTACTGAAAATCTCAAAGCCGTATCGGCGGTTTCCACCGCGGTTACTCCCACAAGCTCGGGAGAAATCTATTACGTTGTGAAAAAGCTTCCGGGTTCGGTCGATCTGGATCTGTCGATTCACATCACCGCCGGCATAGCGGATCTGGAGGAGATCGGTGGATTTTGGTATAAAATCGAAACCGTAACGGGAAAAGCTGCCGAGCTTGCGGATGGCAGCATAGAGGGCATTAAAAACACGGTATTCCCGAGCATGGCGACGACGTCCTCTACCACCGGCTCCGAGATGGTTCTGCTCAACATTGGCAAGGATGTAAGACGGCAGTCGTTGATTGATGAGGATTATTGGTGCTTCCGCCTTACTTACGGCTTGAAGGATGCAGCCATCTCCCCCAGTTATTTGGACAAACACATCTCGATCTATCCGGAGCTGTGCGTAGCTCAGGTGGGCGGTCTTGTTGGGGATGACGGAACTACGCAGGTCTTTGAGGTAAGACGGCTTCTTGACCTTGAAATGGCAATGTCCTCCTACACCGCAGGAACTGAGATCCGCATACTGAATAATATCACATACGTGGGAGACCTGATCTTCAATCGACCTGTAACGTTGAGAATTCAGGGGGCGACGCTTACGGTAAAGGGAGATGTACGCTACACCTATACGGGACGCGGAACGTTTTCCTTGAATACTGCGCAAAACGGTTGTCTTGAGGTCTTGTATACGGATGATCATGACACAGGCGGAAACATGTATATTGATCTCCCCCTGGCGGGCATCAACTTCGTCGGAAAGAACAGTGGCGACATGATCGTGGAGGGCGAATTTTCGGCGGAGGCTTCTTCCGAAGAGGGAATGCTCTTCAATAGAACGAGGATCATAGACCGAAGCGGAAATGATAAGGCCATCTACCTGCGCGGTTCTTCCTTCGTTCAAATTGGTAAATATACCTCGATTAAGTCGATTGCCATTCATGATTCGCCTCTTTATGGCGTGAAAATCGTCAATAACGGAACCATTGGTACAGTCAATCTTTTGTCGATGGCAGATAGTCAGAGTCCTGAGGTGCCGAAGATCGAAATCCAAAATCACGGCGCCATTACAAATCCCATCGTTTTGCCGTCCTGGTCAACTCCGTATGATTCCGACACTTACACGGGTAATACTCTGATCTGCCGTCACCAGGGATCCGAGGTGATCACGGTGCAGGATTCGACGGCAGTATTCAAGACGGAGCATATCGAATACATTCCCAGACGAATATTGGTCGCGAAAAACGATGATGACAGTAGCGGAAGATCGATCATCCT
>JAZORA010000028.1:0-4049 GCA_045656365.1 Eubacteriales bacterium
AAGAACACCCGCTACGGCGGCTCCGAGGAGGGGAGGGGCAAGACGGTCGTGCTTGACTACTCCTCGCCCAACGTGGCAAAGCCCTTCCACATCGGTCACCTCGGCACGACGGTGATCGGTCACTCCCTCAAGCGTCTGCATGAGTTTGCGGGCTATCGTTGCGTGGGAATCAACTATCTTGGCGACTGGGGTACGCAGTTCGGTAAGCTGATCACGGCATACCGCAAGTGGGGTAACCGCGCCGACGTGGAATCGGGTGGTATTGATGCTCTCGTTGCTCTTTACGTAAAGTATCATGAGGAGGCGGAAAAGGACGCCGCGCTGAACGACGTGGCAAGAGCCGAGTTCCGCAAGCTGGAGGAGGGAGATGAGGAGAATCTCACTCTTTGGCGTTGGTTCGTGGAGCTGAGCCTTGCAGAATATAAGAAAACCTACGCCCAGCTGGGCATTGAATTTGATAGCTATAAGGGTGAATCCTTCTATACCGATAAGATGCCCGCACAGGTGGAAAAGCACAGACAGATGGATCTTCTGAAGATCGACGACGGCGCGTCCATCGTGGATCTGGAGGCATACGGTATGCCCCCCTGCCTGATCCTCAAGCGGGACGGCTCGACCCTCTATCCCACCCGTGACATTGCCGCGGCGGTTTACCGCAAGGAGACCTACGACTTTGAAAAGGCGATCTACGTCACCAGCGCGGGACAGAGTCTCCACTTTGCCCAGTGGTTCAAGGTTGTGGAGCTGATGGACTACGATTGGTCGGACAAGCTGGTACACGTTCCTTACGGAACGGTCAGCATCAACGGTGCAAAGCTGGCGACCCGTACGGGCAACGTGATCCTTCTGCGCGATCTCTTCTCCTTGGCAATCGACAAGGTAGCGGCAATCATGGAGGAAAAGAATCCCGACCTTTCGGATAAGGAGCAGATTGCCGAGGCGGTTGGCGTGGGCGCGATTGTGTTCTACTATCTGTCCAATAACCGCATTCGCGATATCAATTTCGTCATGGAGGACGCCCTCAGCTTTGATGGCAACACGGGTCCTTACGTGCAGTACACCTACGCGCGTACCTGCTCGGTGCTCGCTAAGTCGGCGGACTTCGACCGTACGGCAGAGCCTATGATCAGCGCGCCCGAGGAGACCGAGCTTCTCAAGGTGCTCTCTCGCTTTGAGGAGGTCGTTCGTGAGGCGATCGATTCTTACGAGCCCTCGGTGGTCACCCGATACATTCTGGATGTGGCAGGCGCGTATAACCGCTTCTACCACAACTGCTCGATCCTTGGAGCGGAGAATGAGCAGATCCGTACCACTCGTCTTGCCCTGACTTCGGCGGCAAAGACGGTACTTGGCAACGCCTTTGATCTGATTTGTCTGGCGAAGACCGAGAAGATTTAACGAAGAACAATAGAAATTTAAGTATAGAATAAAGAGGTAATAATATGTCCGGACATAGCAAATGGGCGAATATTAAGCATAAGAAGGAAAAGACCGACGCGCAGAAGGCGAAGGTGTTTACGAAGATCGGTAAGGAAATCACCATTGCCGTAAAGGAGGGCGGCGGAGATCCCGCCTCCAACTCGAAGCTTCGAGACCTGATCCTGAAGGCAAAATCCAACAACGTGCCCAACGACAACATTGAAAGAACCATCAAGAAGGCGCTGGGAAGCACGTCGGAGACCTACGAGGAGATCGTTTACGAGGGCTACGGTCCTGCCGGTATCGCCGTGATCGTTGAGACCACCACCGACAATCGCAACCGTACCGCAGGCAACGTCCGCGCGTACTTCTCCAAGTATCATGGAAACATGGGACAAACGGGCTGCGTTTCCTATCTCTTTACCGATAAGGGCGTAATCGTGGTTGGTAACGAGGACGGCGACGTGGATGAAGACAAGCTGATGGAAACGGCGCTTGAGGCAGGTGCTGAGGACTTTGCCGCAGAGGGAGAGGTCTTTGAGATCTATACCGAGCCCGACGATCTGTTCGCGGTTCAGGAGACCCTGAAGAACGCGGGATATGAGATCCTTTCTGCCGAGAAGAGCAAGATTCCCTCGAACTACGTAACGCTGGAGGGCGAAGAGGATATCAAGTTTATGGGACTCCTCATTGAGCGTCTTGAGGACGATGACGACGTGATCAACGTTTACCACAACTGGGAAAACTGCGACTGATCTATGGGAAAATATAAGCGGTTGCTGTCCAATACGGCAATTCTGGGGGCAGGAACCTTTTTATCCAAGGTTCTTGTCCTTCTGCTTATGCCGTTCTATACGGGGATTCTCTCGGCGTCGGAGTTTGGTGTGGCGGATCTGGTGGCGCAAACTGCCAATCTGCTCATACCCTTGGCGGCTGTGGGAATCTGCGACGGAATCTTTCGGTTTACTCTCGATTCCTCGGCAGATGAGGAAGGGAAGAAGCGGGTGCTTTCCACGGGAATGGTGATTCTTCTTCTTGGTAGCATTGCGCTTTGCGGTGTCATACAGCTTCTTCGACTGTTTGATACCCTCAGTCATTATCTTCTCTTGATCGTCTGCTATGTGATCGCCGCCAATCTTCACGCGGCGTTCGCGGGATATATTCGTGCGCTCGGGCGTACGACCCTTTTTGCGGTACAGGGAATTGCAAATACAGCCCTGACGATTCTTTTGAACGTGCTCTTCCTCTTGGCTTTTGATATGGGAAGCCTTGGGTACGTGCTGTCGGTGGTCATTGCCGACTTTACCATGGCACTGATCCTCTTTTTCGTGGCGCGTCTCGATCGGGATATTTCTCCCCGCTTTGTAGATCGCGAGACGGCAAAAGCCATGCTCAAATTCAGTATTCCGTATATTCCCACCACGGTGATGTGGCTGATCACCTCGGTGTCCGATCGATACGTGGTCACCATCTTTTGCGGAGAAGCGGAAAACGGACTCTACGCGGCGGCGTATAAGCTGCCGACGCTCCTTACTCTTGTGAGCGGAGTGTTTGTGGAGGCGTGGCATTTCTCCACGGTCAAGGATGCGGAGGACGGCGAAAAGGCAGAGTTTTTCGGTACCGTGTACGTAAACTTTATGAGCGTCATGTTCATGGGTGCCTCGGCTTTGGTGGCGTTCTCCAAGATCTTTACGAGGATCCTGCTTGCCGACTCCTATTATTCCTCGTGGCGATTCGTCCCCGTGCTGGTTTTTGCTACGGTGTTTTCCACCCTGGTGTCCTTCCTTGGAAGCGTGTATTTCTTGAAGAAAAAAAGCACGTTGTCTATGATGACCGCCATGGCAGGTGCTGTGATCAACGTGATTCTCAATTTCGTGCTGATTCCTTCCCACGGGGCAATGGGCGCGGCGGTGGCGACCTGTATCAGCTACCTTGCGGTGTTTTTGATCCGCAGCTACGATACGTCGTTTTATCTGAAATTCCGTCAACACCCCTTCCGCGTGGCGGTAAACGGTATTGTTTTGCTTCTTCAGATCTTTGTGATGATTCTGGAGCTTCCTCATTGGCAGCTTTGGCAGGTGGGCTTCCTCGGATTTATGCTTGTCTTTAACGGAAAGGGAATCCTCGTGACGCTTCTTCGCCTTTCTCGGAATTTTTTGCGCAAACACGCTGAAAAGTCGGAAATCATTGAAAAAAACGGCAAATAATTTTAATTTTTTTCAAAAAAGGTATTGCAAAATATCGCAGGGTATGATATAATATCATGCGTGTGTGTTGAAAACACAACAAAAATATTAGAAGGGTAGTCCGCTGCGTCGCTCTGCATGAATGCCCGGATCTTTAAGGAGGACTGAAAAATGAACATGCTTCAGGCTTTTACAAACGAGCAGCTGAAAACCGAAGTTCCGGTTATCAACATTGGTGACACCATTCGTGTGCACAACAAGATCAAGGAAGGAACCCGCGAAAGAATCCAGATGTTCGAGGGTACCGTGATCGCAAAACACGGCGGCGGAATCTCCGAGACCTTTACCGTAAGACGCGTATCCTACGGTTGCGGCGTGGAGAAGACCTTCCCCATTCATTCTCCCAACGTAGAAAAGGTTGACATCATCCGTTACGGTCGTGTC
>JAZORA010000029.1:0-2156 GCA_045656365.1 Eubacteriales bacterium
GTGACCGTCAAGAAGCTTCCGAAAGTCCTTTTTTCGTCTCATATTAGACAAAGAGCCTCTGTTTTGTCGATGCATTTATGTGATTTCGTACAAAAAGATTATTTCCTCGTCTATTGACAAATGTAGGAAATTATGGTATAATTAAATTTGAAGTATTATTTCCGGAGGCAACCCTTGAAGAACGAAATGAAGCTTCGCTCCGGCTCTACCATTCGCCAACTTGACTCGGCAGAAGCGAAGCGTAAAAACTATCTGACTCGCCAAACGCTCTCCAAAATGCACTTGATGCCAGAAGGAGACCCCGTGGCTTACGATATAGCCCCCGACGGGCACGTGATCTATTATTTCGACCCCGGCAAGGTGGTGGAAGCTCCCCCTGAAAACTGGTATTTCCCCAACGCAAAAAAGGACTCTATGACTCTCCCCAGCGGCACGGTCATTGAACGAATGAGCGTAAAAAATGCCGCCGCCAACGGATTTTATCCCGAGGACCGTCTTTTGCGAATGCACTACGAGGTGGTAGAAGAGCCCGTGGCGTACACCGTAAAGGCGGACAAGTCGATCCTTTATTTTTTTGACAAAAAAACTGCCAAAAGACTTCCCCTCAACTGCGTTCGCTGCGGAAAGGACATCCGATACAAGAAGAAGCTTTGCCGCGCCTGCTATGAGCAGGAGATGGAGCTTCGCCGCATCGAGGGTGACGCTCACCGAACCGCGTTTTACAATATGGACAGAAAAAAGGTGCTCTTCTTCGATCTGGAGCTGACCGGCTTTTACGATCACGACGAGATCCTTTCCATCACCATCGTAGATGCTACGGGCGAGCCGATCATGGATACACTGGTCAAGCCCCAGCGCAAGAAAAAGTGGAAAAACACCGAGAAGATCCACGGCATTACCCCCGCCATGGTAGAAACCGCGCCCTCAATGGACGAGCTGGTCCCCAAGATCCGCCAGATCTTTGACGACGCCGAAAACGTGATCGCTTACGGCGTTTCTACCGATTACAGTCACATTAAGTACATCTACGAAACCGAGGCGGAGCAGAACGCCTTCCATGAGAAGATCCGCTGCTGTGCCAACGAATTCGTACGCTATACCCACGAGCATCGTCCCGACGTGCTTCACGCCTCGCTAACCGATGCCATGAGCTGCTTTGAAATCGAATGGGACGGCGTTCCTCACTCCTCTACGGCGGACACCATCGCTTGTATGAAGGTCTGGGAGGTGCTCTTCCCCAACTATTACGTAGAATAAATCCCCTCGGAGCTTCCCTTTTCATATTTTCAAAAAAGGAGAAATACCATGGATTTCTTGTTTGGCTTAGAGCGCCCCGTCCCCCACGACGAGGCGCTGGCTCATTTAACCACCGTTTACGACCCCTCCCTCCTTCCGATCCTCGAGAGCATTCTCAAGGACGCGGAAATCCCCTACCTGAAGAAGGAGCGCGGAAGCGGATCGTCGGTGAAGATCATTACGGGTTTTTCCCTCTTCGGCACCGATCTGTTTGTGCTTAAGGAGCATTATGAGACGGCGCTGGCGCTGATCACGCCCGAAGCGTCCGAGGAATCGGAGAACGCCGAAAACGACACCTTGGAGGAAGTCGATGATTAAAGAAATTTTACTTTGCAAATACGGCGAGATCGTACTCAAGGGCGCAAACAGAAAGAGCTTTGAGGACATGCTCAGCCGTGAAATGAAGAAGCGCGCACAGGCGTACGGAAAATTTGATATTTACCGTGCCCAGAGCACCATTTATATTGAGCCGATGGACGAGAATGCCGACCTTGACGGCATGTTCACAGCCGCCTCCAAGGTGTTTGGCATCGTTGCCATTGCCCGTGCCGCCGTATGTGAAAAATCGGTGGAGGATATTTCCCGCACGATCGCCGACTATATTCCCTCCTTCCTGCAGGGCAAAAAGACCTTTAAGGTGGAGGCAAAGCGCTCCGACAAGACCTTTGCCCTCGATTCCATGGAGATCTCCCGAGAAATGGGCGGCGTGGTTCTGGAGGCGTGCCCCTGGATCCGCGTGGACGTCCACAACCCCGACGTGGTGGTAAAGGTGGAGATCCGTGAATACGGCGCGTACGTGTCGGCAGGTCAGTTCAAGGGAGCGGGCGGTATGCCCGTGGGAAGCAACGGAAAGGGGCTTC
>JAZORA010000030.1:0-5881 GCA_045656365.1 Eubacteriales bacterium
TGAGTGGAACCATTGTCTTCCTAAGACCGCTTGGCCTCCGACTTGGGGCGGCACCGCCGAATATGTACAGCGGAAGCAGCATATAGAGCTTCCGTTCCACACCCGTGCATTTAAAAATTTCGTAAAGGCACAACAGTGTAACCACCGACACACCGATGGGAAGCACCACCGTATCCGAAAAGATCAGAACGGGAACCAATACGCAAATCGCAACCAAAGCGGTAAGAATACGCTTTAACATGGAACTATTCCTCCATTACACACCGCCAAAGCGGCGTTTTCTGTTTTTAAAGCATGCAACTGCCTCTTCCAGCTCTTTTTCCTTGAAATCAGGCCAAAGTGTATCGGTAAAATAAAGCTCCGCATACGCAGCCTGCCAAAGCAAAAAGTTGGAAATTCGAAGATCGCCACCCGTACGGACGATCATATCGGGATCAGGAGATTCTCTCGTATAAAGAGCGTTCTCAAAATCCTCCTCGGTGATCTCACTCGCGCCACGCTTCAAAAGCTGATTGGCAGCGGCAACAAGCTCGCTCCGACCGCCGTAATTGAGCGCCAGATTCACGACGCGTACGTGATTCCTTGAAATCTCCTCAATATGCTCCATTTTTGATCGAAGAGATTCGGAAAACGGTGATTTTTCTCCAAGGAAAATAAAACGAATATCGTTCTTTTCCAATTCCTTCTCACACTCGTCAAGATACTGGTCCAAGAGGCGCATGATGGAGTCCACTTCCTTTTGGGGGCGCTTCCAGTTTTCTGTGGAAAACACGTAAAAGGTTGCCGTTGGAATCCCAAGCTTTCCGCAATGGCGCAAAACCCTCTTAAAGGTATCCGCGCCGAATTTATGGCCGTATTCCCGAGGCAATCCGCGCTTCTGTGCCCAACGTCCGTTTCCGTCCATAATAAAGGCAATATGCCGCATGGGGCAGGTCTCCTCGTAAGTGCTACCCTTTTCTTGAATTGACATTGCAAGCTCCTTCTCATAAAAATCAGGACGGGCAAAAAACCCGCCCTGTATTTGAGGCTTAACCCCGTCAGATCTGCATGATCTCCTTTTCCTTCTTGGAGGTAACCGCATCGACGTCCTTAATATACTTATCGGTCAGATCCTGAATCGACTTTTCCGATGCCTTCTGCTCGTCCTCAGTCATCTCGCCGTCCTTCTTCATCTTCTTGCAGAGATCGTTTGCGTCACGGCGGATGTTACGAATGGCAACCTTTGCATCCTCGCCCATCTTCTGGATCTGCTTTACCAGCTCACGGCGTCTCTCCTCGGTAGGCTGAGGGAATACCAGACGAATCACCTTACCGTCGTTGGTGGGAGTAATCCCCACGTCAGACGCAAGGATCGCCTTTTCCATCTCCTTAAGGGTGGTGGTGTCGTAAGGGGTAATGGTCAGGGTCTTCGCATCGGTTACGCGAATGTCTGCCATGGAGGTCAAGGGCGTAGGTGCGCCCCAATATTCAAAGTTTACCTTGGAAACCACAGACGCGTTTGCCTGTCCTGCGCGAATTACGCCAAGGTTCTCCTCGTATACGGAAATTGCCTTCATCATCTTTGCTTCAAAATCTTTGGTGTTCAGTTTCATAGCACCCTCCTATGTAATATATGTTATGATTATTAAAAACTTGATTAACAATGGATCTCGGTTCCGATCCGCTCACCCATGATCACACGGTAAATGTTCATGGGATCCTTCAACTCAAAGGCATACGCGCGAATATGATTGTCCATACAGAAGGTAGTTGCCGTCAGGTCAAGTGCCTTCAGCTCCTTCTCAAGGATCTCTTTATAAGTCAGCTCGTCGTATCGAACGGCAGTTGGATCAACCTTGGGATCTGCAGAATAAACTCCGTCAATATTTTTCGCCATCAGCACCACGTCTGCCTCGATCTCAGCCGCCCGAAGAGCCGCCGCCGTATCGGTCGAAAAATAAGGTGAGCCCAAACCACATCCAAAGATAACGATCGTTCCCTCCTCCAGAGCCTTGACCGCATCACGGGTCACGTACTGATCGGCAAAGGTGTTCATTTCCACCGCCGTCATAACCTTCGTATCCAGTCCCGCGGCAATAAAGGTATCCTGAAGAGCCAATGCGTTAATGGTGGTCGCAAGCATCCCCATGCTATCCGCACGAACGCGATCCATCTTTCCGCCCTGTCTTCCGCGCCAAATGTTTCCGGCTCCCACAATAATACCGATCTGAACCTTCTCAGCTACACATTTTTTGAGGACCTCAGCAATCGAAGCAATGAAATCAAAATTGAGGATTCCGTTTCCGCCTGCCGCCAAAGCCTCTCCAGAAAGCTTCAAAAGAACGCGGCGATACTTTGGAGTATTCGTCTGCATAACCATACCGTGCCTTTCTCAATCTATTAAAATATATCATAATATATTTTACTACATTTTCGTTGGTTTGTAAACAGTTATTTTCATATTTTTCTTGTTTTTCTTCCAAAAACTCCATTTTCAACCGCCCGAACAATCAGAGAACGATTTTCAAAACAAGAAGCGCCGCAAAGATCGAAGGAACGCCAATCAATAATCCGGTGACCACAAAACGAATCGTCGACAGCTTCACTCGATTTTCCTTTAAAAGATTCAGCCACATAATCCCGGCAAGAGCGCCAACGGGTGTGATAAACGCACCAATGTTCGAACCGATAATGGTGGCATAAATCTCTCCCATGGACTTATGCGCGGCGAGGATCTTACTAAAGAGAACGCTCATGGGAATGTTATTCAAAACGTTAGATGCCAAGAAAGAAAAGACCCCATAAGTAAAGATGCCCTCGTCGTTTTCCATCAGCTCTGCGGCATATACGGTGTAGTTCGCAGATTCCAGCGCAAGGACGATCAGGAACATTCCGATAATAAACGGAATGATCTCGTAAGGAATTTTCCCAAGAGCGCGGCGGAGCGGAGCCAAATTCTTTTTACGAAGGAGGAGACAAGCCACTGAGCAAAGCAGAACGGAAATTGCCATACCGAGAGAAATCAACCACATTTCAAGTCCCACGTATTGAGAGATTGAAAGAAGCAAGACACAGCCACCCAAGTGCAAAAGTGACACCCGCATCAGAGGACGATCGGTAATCGGCGCGATCTGCGTTGTCGTATGGATTTCCCCTCGTAGCTTTTTACGGAACAGAATTCCCATTACAACAAGCGACGAAATTCCGGCTGCCGCCGTAGGCAACGCCATGGTACGCAAATACTCGGTAAAGCCGATCTCAAAAGCGCCGGAAATATAAATATTGGTGGGATTACCGATCAGCAAAAAGAGACTCCAGGTATTTGCCGCCACAAACTCCATGATCAAATAAGGCACGGGATCGATTTTTGCCGCACGACAGAAATGACAAATAAACGGAGTAAAGGTCAGGATCACAATATCGTTGGAGGTAAAAATCGTGAGGATCGAAATGATGGTATAAAAGGATAGAAAAACCCGATGTTGACTATGCCCCGCCTTTTGCAGAATGATCCCGGAAATATGCTCAAAAAAGCCCGTTTGCTCCAGGATGAGTGAAAAAATCGTCATTGAGAGGAACAGAACGAGAATCCGAATGGGATTAACTGAGCTATTTTCGGTAAAGGAAGCAATTGCCGTCTCAAAGGAAAGTCCGCCGCACGGAATCATCAAAAGTCCTCCGATCAGAGGGATCAGAGGATAAATTTTGAAGGATCTTTTCCTATCCTTTCCGTATTGAATTTGGGGAAACAACAAAATACTGAGAATAAAAAGTATAATGGTAACAGCCGCAATCAGAATCATAAAAAATCAAGCTCCATTTTTTCAGCAATGCTCCCATTATACACCTTTGCGCTACAATTGTCAACCATCTTTTTTCAATAAAAAAAGCTTACAATCGAACCTCTACAACGTCTCCCAACACGATAGAATCCACATCAACCGAGCACTCTCTGGCTATCACCCGAACCCCCTCGCGATACGCATCACGAAGCGCTCTTCCAAACGCCGGATCGGTGGCGTCGTTCGGCTCAAAATAACGGATACCACTCATTTGAATCACAAAAAATATCGCCGCCTCATGTCCCTGACGAACACATTCAACAAGCTCTCGAAGATGCTTTTCCCCCCGTTCCGTCGGTGCGTCGGGAAAGCGAGCCACGCCATTCTCCTCCAAGGTAACTCCCTTAACCTCCATATAGATCTGACGCCCCTCATTCTCAACGTAATGATCGAGCCGAGAATTCCCGAAGCGTACCTCTTGACGAAAGATTGTTCCATTGGGAAACATAGTGGGCAGGAACTCCCCAACCACTTGATTGGGCGCCTGACTGTCCATATTGATCAGCCTTCCCTCTTTTTCCACAGTAATGAGGTCGTATTTTGTCTTTCGATTTGCATTGTCAGACTCTTGAATATAAACCGTCGAGCCCGGCACCAACAGCTCCCGACAACGACCCGTATTCTTTACGTGGCAAACCACCTCTGTACCATTCAAGCGAACAAATGCAATAAATCGATTGGGACGATTCAAAAAAACTGCCTGCTTTATATTTGAATATTTCATACTGAGATCCTCACACAAAAAAGTCCATACCATTGGTATGGACTTTTAGTTTGAAACTTATTTTTTAGGAACGAACGGTCCAAAGTTCTCGGAGCCAAGATTACCTTTGTTCTCCAAGCCGCCGTTTGTGACCTCAGCGGTCGTAGATTCCTCTTCACCGCCGCCACCGTTTTGAGAGCCGCCACCGTTGTTACTCGAACCGCCACCGGTGGTTCCCTCCTCCGTGGTCATTCCGTCTCCGGTCGTCTGCTCATTTCCGCTCTTATCAGGATCGGAATCCTCGGACGGCGTTTTTCCGCAAGCAAACAGCGAAAGAGACAGAAGCAATACCAAAGCAAATACCAAAGAAATTCTTAAAATATTTTTCATCAATAAGATCTCCTTATTCAAAATAATACATAAATAACTATTATAATTTTATCACAATTTGGTGAGTGTGTCAAGGAACAAAGTAAAAATTCTTTAAGAATCCTTATTTTTTTATAAAATATATTCGAAAATGATTGCAAATCCTGAAAAATCGTGATATAATGGTTTTATAGAACTAACCGTTCAGGATTACAATATAAACGATTGTAGAAAGGATCTGAAAAAATTGAAAATTCATCAATCTGCGGAAAACTATTTGGAAACGATTCTGGTATTACAAAATAGAAACGGAAGCGTTCGCTCCATTGATATTGTAAATGAGATGGGCTTTACGAAGCCGAGCGTCAGCATTGCCATGAAAAATCTGCGTCAAAGCGGACTGATCGACATGGATCAGAGCGGATACATTACCCTTCTCGACGAGGGCAAGCGAATTGCGGAGATCATTTACGAGCGTCACACCTTTCTGACCGAATGGTTGATTCAGCTCGGCGTTTCCCCTGAGGTTGCCGACGAGGACGCCTGCAAAATCGAACACGACATCAGCGAAGAAAGCTTCCTCGCCATCAAAAAGGAATTTATGTCCAAGAAGCGAGCAAAATCTTCTCTCCCCAGCCACTTACTTTGATTCAGTAAAAAAAACAATCCCCGAAGCAATTGCTTCGGGGATCTTTTTGTATGATTTCTTAGTGAATGACGCAGCGCTCGGTATCCTTGTCGAATACGTGGAGTCTGGATACGTCAAATGCAACCTTGATCTTGTCGCCTGCTCTGGACTTGGAGCGAGAGGATACGCGAGCGATCAGGCTGGTCTCCTCGCCGGCCTTCAGGTAGAGATAAATCTCCGCACCCATCAACTCGGTTACGTCAACATCAACATCGATGGAGCACTCGGGAGCAGCCTCAACAGCCTTAGCCTCGTCGGAAATTGCCTCGGGACGAAGACCAACAACAACCTCCTTACCGA
>JAZORA010000031.1:0-3676 GCA_045656365.1 Eubacteriales bacterium
AGACCGCTTGGCCTCCGACTTCCTCCTTTAAAGGTCCTTCAAGAATACAACAAACGGACAAATCCCTGAGGAAAGTCCGCATTTGAGGGATAGCCATTCAACGGATCCCTACTGAAATATAGACGGATTTGACTCGGCTTGTGCACTTTTGCACACAAGCCGAGTCAACATAAAACGATCCATTACGATGAAATATTGTAAAATAACTCCACCCGAAGAGAGTTGACCGAGACGAATGCTCAGCCCTCGTTCTCTTCCAGATATTCTGCGAAATATTCCTCCACATCCTGCTCCGTGACCGTTTCGTTACCGGAGAACCGCGTCGCGATCGTCTCCGCAACCAGCTCCTCCAAATTCTCGGGAAGCTCGGATCCGTGATCCGCAAATTTCTCTCTGATTCCGTTGGCAATTGCCACGCTTCTTACGGAACCATCAAGTCCGTTGGCATCATTCAGGATCGAGGCGATTCCCTTATAGAAAGACTTCTTCTGCTCCACGGTATACTTGGAGCTGTCGATCTCGGTTGCCAGCGTCATCATGATCATATCATCCATCGCCACATTTACGGTACTCATACGAGGATTCTCATTCAGCACATCCTTGATACGCTGCATTCCGTTCTGCTCGTCTATAAAGGTTTTGAATGCATCGTAATCGTTCAAATCCAGCTTTACATCGTCCTCAAGGAAGATCTGCAAGAGGTGAATAATGGTATAGATATCCTGGTCATAGGTTTGGATCGAGGTGGTGGAACAAACGGAGAACAAGGAATTGAAGAATCGGTCCAGTGCTCGGTTCTCTCCGAAGCTCGGACGGTTAATTCCCATAAAGGGACGGCTCTCAATCCAGTTCGAGGAAAGATTCTTCAGAATATCGGTGGTCATCACTCTCAAGCAAAGAGAGTCCTTACCGTCCTGAACGAAGCGCTCCAGCGCCTGGGTCGCCTCCAGGGTAAGACCTCCTCCCGTGATCTCATTCTTTCTTTCCATCAGCTTCAGATCCCGAAGAACTCGAATCTCACGGTTCAGGCAGGTAGACTGCCCCTCCATACTGGTGCGGGCGGTCAGATCAAAAAGCACTCTTCCGCCACATGCCTGAAGAACGGTAGAGGACGTGTCGCTCGCGTAACGGTCAAGAAGCTGCAATGCCTCGGGCTTTTCCGTGTCTTCCTTTTGAGTCAGCTCCATCACAAAATCCACCACGTCGCTCGAGGTATTGAGAAGTCCCGTCAGGGGCATAAATACCACGATGGCAACGAGGAGACCGGAAATCGCGCCCACGATGGCACCGATCTTCTTATCGTGACGAACGTAAAAGGGCGTATTCTCCGACATGTATTCGGGTTCCTTCTTCGGCTTCTTGCACTTTTTAGCAACAAGCTTGATGATCGCTCCCACCAGGGCCTTCACAACCAGCTTCATGATGTAGAAGATCGGAATATACAGAATCACCGAGAGGATCATCTGGATCAGCAGCTGAATCACGCCGAACACAAAGCCAACGCTATTCTTAAGATCCGCTATCACTCCTGTCTCGCCAAACGCAGTAAAGACCAAGGTTCCCACAAGCTTGGCAAGTAAAAATGATACAACCGCGCTGAACACCGCGCTGAACAGTAAAATTCCCAAATGAATGAGAGCTTTGGACATTCCCTTTTTATATCCCATTCTCACATGACGAAATATAATGGCTGCGGTAATGACAATGATTGCGATCGATAATACTGTAAATGACATCATAATCCTCCTCGGCAAAACTTATAAAAAACGGAAACATATATTTATAAAATATATGATACCACAAATGTCTTATTTTGTCAATACAAACTCACAATATTTACGCCGACGAGGAACACTTCCCCGTCGGCGTTTCGTTTACACTTTCGTATTCGTTTCTTCAAAAGTCTCGGTTGCTTCTTCAAAGCTCTTGGATTCCGACTGTGCCAGCAAACGCTCCGCCAATTCGGCACCGTGCTTGAAAACAAAGGACATCGCAACAAACAGAGTGCCTGTTGTCAACGAGACGGAAAACTCATCACCCATATCAAGGGTCTCGCCGGAAATAAGCTCCATGATTCCCGCGGTAAATCCCACAACGATGGAAGCGCCTACGGGGATCGCCATCATCAGGATACCAAGACGAAGGAACTCCTTTGCTCCCGCATAGGTAAAGGGGGTTCCCATATCCAGCTCATGCTTAAAATATACCATGGCAAATTTGGAAAGGATACATTCCGAAACACAGACAATCAACCCGGAGAAACACGCAAAATACACCTGGGTCGTGCTGATACTTCCGGTCGCCTCCGTAAACATAGAGAGTGTGTCTCCTGCCACGACCGTAGCCAAAAGTCCCAGAAGACATCCCGCACCGCCAACGATACAAAGCACGAACGCGACGGTTGAAAGGATCCTTGCAATCTTCATAATGGTTTGAATTACCTTTAACGATTTCGACATAAAAAAGCCTCCTTTAGGAATGATTTTCGGACAAATCCCGACAATAAAATTTGATCGCCTCGGACGCGAAGGCTGCCGTTCCCTCGCCGTGACGGTCGATGCTCTTTAAAAAACGAGGATCTCTTACGTACACCTCTCCAAGAAAGGACAAGATCTGCTTCGTGCACAGATATTGGGTTACGGTAATGTAATTCTGCAATCTGACGACGATCCTCTGCGCCGCCTCTGACGTAGGCTCGGCACCGCTCTGCCGACAAGCGGAAAACTCCGCAAAAATCTGTTCGAGAGACTCTGCGATCTCTTTCTTTTTTTCTTCGGTCACGTTCTTCATTTTTTCTTCATTTTCACGGTACGCTTCGGTATCTCCGGGGCGCTCCCGCGCTTCTTTTTCATAGTCTTGTTGATGCTTCACCGATCTGCTCTGCCTTTCTTTAGACGATACGAATGATTTTCCTTCATTATACCAAAAGTGAAAATAAAATGCAAGTCCTTCGGCATAATTCCCTTGGATTTTTAACAATTTTCCCCATTTTGAGGATTTTACGACCAATCTTATTGGAAATGGGAGAAACCTTCTTGACATATGAAGAAAAAAATGGTATAATATCCACAGTGATTGTTATTTTTTTAGCAATCGTACGTTTAATTTTATTTTTCATAAAAAGGAGAACATGAACATGGCTAATTTTCAGATTCCCGAAAAGGCAAGAGTTGCCGTTCTGACCGGCGCAAAGAAGATCGATATCTTTGAGCTTCCCGTTCCCGAGATCGGCGATGACGAGGTTCTCGTTAAGGTCGAGCAGACCGGTATCTGCGGAACCGACGTTCACGAGTATAAGGGCGACCCCTTCGGCTACATTCCCGTTGAGCTGGGTCACGAGGGCACGGGTACCGTTGTAAAGCTCGGTAAGAACGTTACCACCGACTTCTACGGCAAGCCTCTGGCAGTTGGCGACAAGATCGTTACCGGTCTGAAGCCCTGTGGCGTTTGCGATACCTGTAAGAACGATCCCGAGAACATCCACCTCTGCCCCGGCGGCGAGATCTTCGGTCTGATGCCCGGTGAAGCTGCTTACAAGAACTTCAACGGTTGGTTCGGAGAGTACATCAAGGTTAACGCAGGCGGCGTTATCTTCAACGTAAGCGATATGGACGTGGATCTCCGTACGCTGATCGAGCCCACTGCCGTTATCGTTCACGCTGTTGAGCAGGCTAAG
>JAZORA010000032.1:0-4076 GCA_045656365.1 Eubacteriales bacterium
TCTCTCGGAGGAGATCGGACTTGACTGGACGGAGGATACCTACGACGAGGGCGTTCACCTGAACGTCTATGGTGCGGAGAAGCTCTCTCGCTATTTTGGAGCGCTTTTGCGTGAGGATCACGGCATTTCCGATCGTCGGGGAGAGGCAGATGCGGTCAGTCGTTGGAACGATCGGGTGACGGCGTATTATGATCAAAAAGCGCGTTTGGAAGGAGAGAAAACGAAGTGAGCAGCTTAAAACGATGGATTTTGGTTCTTTTGGTGGCAATCCTTACCTTGGGACTGGTAGCTTGTAATGGAAACGAAAAGGATGCAGACACCGAGTCTGCGGACGAGATTGGCTTTTTCGTGGACTGTAACGGCACGAAGATCGAGCTTGGTAAGTCGGCAGAGAGTGCGCTGACGGCGCTTGGCGAGCCCAATTCCCGTAAGGAGATCGGAGACTGCGGAGGACTTGGTGCTCAGGTGCGCTATGATTATGCCTCGGTGACGGTTTACGTGTTGGAATCCAAGAGCGGCGATGTGATCGACGAGATCACACTCAAGGACGATCTGGCAGAGACCTCGAAGGGAATCGTGATCGGCTCGAAGGAGGCGGATGTAACCACGGCATACGGGAAGCCGCACGAGACCGAGGGAGACCGCTTGAAGTATCAATCGGGGGACAAGTGCCTCATGTTTACGATTAAAAATGGTCAGGTCAGCGCCATTGATCTTGTCAGAGTGACCGGCTAAAGCGCTACTTTTTTATGGAAGAGCATCGAAAAAGCGATGCTCTTCCGTATTTTTTTGAAGATTTTTGGCAACAATAGAAAAAAACCACGTTTTTTAGCACTGTTCATAAATAATTAACAAAAAACTTTTGAAAAACTCTTGACAAAAGAAGAGAAAAGTGATAAATTTTATACAGAACTTAGCACTCAACAAAAAAGAGTGCTAAAAAATCAAGACGATCAAATGTTACCGAAATCGGAAGGAGGAGAGACGTGAGCGCAAAAGGTCAAGAGCTGAGTGAACGGAAAAAACTGATCTTAAAGGCCCTTGTGGAAGCGCACATTGAGGGCGGAGAACCTGTGGGTTCTAAGTATATTACCCAAAACAATCTTCTCAGCTGCTCCTCGGCAACCATTCGAAACGAGATGGCAGAGCTTGAGCAAATGGGGTACCTCGTACAGCCTCACACTTCGGCTGGTAGAGTGCCAAGTGAGATGGGGTATCGATTTTACGTAGATTCCCTTGTTGAGCAGTATGCCAAGACCACCCGTGAGGTGGTACAGATCAACCAGCTTCTTAAGGCAAAAATGGTTGAGCTGGATCAGATCCTTGATACGGCATCTCGACTGGCATCGACGATGACGAACTATACGGGTATTGCCATCAAGCCCAAGGCTTCCTCGGTGACCATGCAGAAGTTTGAGATTGTTTCCATCGACGAGCACAATTTCGCCATGCTGATGATCACCTCGGGCGGAACGGTCAAAACCAAAAAGGTCAAGACGTCGGGAAGAGCCGACGAGGACTCTCTCCGCCGATTGGCAGAGGTGCTGAATGAGAGTCTTTGCGGTTTAGGCGCGGATATGATCACTCTTCCGATTATTATGGAAATGGAAAATGCCATGGGAGACGAGGCGTATCTGGTCAACCCCGCGGTCAAATGTGTCTACGAGGTCATGAACGAGCTGGACGGCGGTGAGATGAGGCTTTCGGGTCTGAATCATCTTCTTCGCTATCCCGAGTATGCGGATACCCAGCAATTCGGTCAGCTTCTCGGAACGCTGGAAAGTCAGGACGAGATTCTCGATCTGGTTTCCAATTCGGACAGTGACGAGATCAACGTATTGATCGGCTCGGAAAGCCCCGTAAAGGTCATGAACAACTCGGCACTTGTGTTCAAGCCCATCAAGAAGGGCGGACGAACGGTGGGCGTGATCGGTGTTCTCGGTCCGAGACGTATGAACTATAAGCAGGTGCTTCAAACCATCGGTGAGATCACGGAAAGCATTTCCAGTATGATCGATGGAGAAGCCCCCATCAATGAACTTGCAGAAAAAGGAGAATATCATGGAGGAGAATAAGACCCCCTTGACGGAGGAAGTAACCGAAGAGACCGAGGCAAATGCCGAAGCGTCCGTAGAGGAGACCGAGACCGTCGAGACTCCCGAAGCCGCAGAATCGCAAGAGGAAGCGTGCGCGGAGGAGGAAAAGAAGTGTAAGGGTGACAAAAAGAAGCTGAAGAAGGCAGAGGCAGAGATTGCCGAGCTGAGAAAAGCCCTGAACGAAAAGGATGCGGCACTTGCCGAGGCAAACGATAAATACCTCAGACTGTTTGAGGAATACGACAATTTCCGCCGCCGATCCGCCAAGGAGCTGGAGGGACGGTACGCCGACGCGGCTTGCGACGTGCTGACCGAGATTCTTCCCGTTCTTGACAATTTGGATCGTGCCGCTCAGTACAATAGCGCGGATGTGGAAGAAACAGCGATGGGGAAGGGCTTGGAGCTGACCCGTAAGAGCTTTCTTGAAATCCTCGCAAAGCTTGGCGTGTCCGAGATCGAGGCGGAGGGGAAGCCCTTTAACCCCGATCTGCACAATGCGGTCATGCACGTAGACGATGAAACGCTGGGCGAGAACGTAGTGGCAGAGGTCTTTATGAAGGGCTATGCCAAGGGAGATAAGGTCCTTCGCTATTCGATGGTGAAGGTTGCAAACTAACGGAATTTCTTGAAATCATTGATTACAAAAAATCATATATATTTTATAGAAAAATTTTGAACATCCCAAAGGAGGAAAAGATCATGGGAAAAATTATTGGAATAGATTTAGGTACGACCAACTCTTGTGTAGCAGTATTTGAGGGCGGCGAGCCCATCGTAATCCCCAATCCCGAAGGAGCGCGCACCACGCCCTCCGTTGTTGCTTTCGCAAAGACGGGTGAGAGAATGGTAGGTCAGGTGGCAAAGCGTCAGGCAATCACCAACCCTGACAGAACCGTCATCAGTATCAAGCGTGAGATGGGTACGGCTTACAAAAAGGAGATCGACGGTAAGGCATACACGCCCCAGGAGATCTCTGCAATGATCCTGCAGAAGCTGAAGGCCGATGCTGAGGCATACCTCGGAAGCACGGTAAGTCAGGCGGTCATCACCGTTCCCGCATACTTCTCTGACGCTCAGAGACAGGCAACCAAGGACGCGGGTAAGATCGCAGGTCTTGAGGTTCTTCGTATCATCAACGAGCCTACCGCCGCTGCTCTTGCGTACGGTATGGATAAGGAAGCCGATCAGAAGATCATGGTATTCGACCTTGGCGGCGGTACCTTCGACGTTTCTCTTCTTGACATTTCCGACGGCGTTTTCGAGGTTCTTGCAACCGCAGGTAACAACCGTCTTGGCGGTGATGATTTTGACGACAGAATCGTTAACTGGATGGCAAACAGCTTCGCGCAGGAAAACGGCGGCATCGACCTTCGTAAGGATAAGATGGCTGCGCAGAGACTTAAGGATGCGGCTGAGAAGGCAAAGATCGAGCTTTCCGGTATGGCAAGCACCAACATCAATCTGCCCTTCATTACGGCAACTGCCGCAGGTCCTCTCCACTTTGACGCAACCCTGACGAGAGCTGAGTTCGATCGCATCACTGCCGATCTGGTGGAAGCAACCATGGTTCCCACCAAGCAGGTTCTCTCCGACGCGGGTCTGTCCGTATCGCAGGTTGATAAGATCCTTCTCGTGGGAGGTTCGACCAGAATCCCCGCTGTACAGGAGGCAGTTAAGAAGTTCCTTGGCAAGGAGCCCTTCAAGGGCATCAACCCCGACGAGTGCGTTGCGATCGGCGCGGCTATTCAGGGCGGCGTTCTCGGAGGCGACGTTAAGGACGTTCTCCTTCTCGACGTAACTCCCCTTTCGCTCGGTATCGAAACCCTCGGCGGCGTATTCAACAAGATCATCGACAGAAACACCACCATTCCCGTAAAGAAGAGCCAGGTTTACTCCACCGCGGCTGATAGCCAGACCTCTGTTGAGATCCACGTTCTTCAGGGTGAGCGCGAGATGGCAGCGGGCAACACCACCCTCGGC
>JAZORA010000033.1:0-3163 GCA_045656365.1 Eubacteriales bacterium
TGATTCTTGCGGCAACCTCACGAATATCTCTAAAATTCTGTCCGCGATATTCACGGACATCGGCAGAATAACCGTCTGCCTCAACCCCCATTTGCTCTGCAATATACAAAGCGCGATAAAGGTGATATGATTGCGTTACAACGATCACCCGACGGAACCCGGTCTCGTTCTTCAAATTTTCAAGGCTCTCAAAAGTCGAAAAACCGGAATAATCCCGAAGGATTGCTTCGTCAGGCACACCCGCATCCATACAATACCGTTCCATGGCACGTACTTCGTCGTAATTCTCGTCCGAGCGATCACCGCTGAGAAGAATCACCTCGGATACTCCCATCTCATAAAGAGTAACGGCTCTCTGCAGGCGATCTCTTAACATATCCGATGGCGTGCCGTCGGATCTCAAGCCCGCTCCCAGTACGAGAATACAGTCGTATTGATCGTCGGGAGCAAACTCGGTTCGTATCTTCCCCTGTCCGCGACGAATCACGTGCAGGTTGATTACTAAGGCGCAAAGTGCCAAGATACCGAGAATCATCAACGCCGAAAGGAGAAGCCGCCAGAGGCGGCTTTTCTTATTGAATTGATTCTTCAGAGTCATACTCACGCTTTGGTTCTGTTGACCAGAGCCTCTGCCGCAGACTCCAAATAGTTATTGTCCATCATTTCGATCCAGCCCTTATCGACCAGTGCTGTCAGCTTGGGATCCATAGGAATCTGCGCCAACAGATCGTATCCGAATTTTTCGGCAATCTCATCAATGTGGCTTTCGCCAAATACCTTGATCTCCTTGCCGCAATCGGGACACTTCACATAGCTCATATTCTCAATCAAGCCGTACACGGGAATATTCATCATTTGCGCCATGTTGGCTGCCTTGGCTACGATCATGGAAACCAGTTCTTGAGGACTGCTTACGATCACAATTCCATCGATCGGAATCGACTGGAATACGGTCAGCGGAACGTCGCCCGTTCCGGGAGGACAGTCAATAAACATATAGTCGATATCATTCCAGATGGTATCGGTCCAGAACTGCTTGACTGCGCCTGCAATTACAGGTCCACGCCATACAACCGGTTTGGTCTCGTCATCCAGCATCAAATTCACCGACATAATATCAATGCCCGAGGTAGTGCTAGCGGGAATCATTCCGTTTTCATCACCGTCTACACCGCCCTTGATACCGAACGCCTTAGGAATCGAGGGACCCGTTACGTCCGCATCCAGAATCGCAGTTTTATATCCGAGTCTCTGCATATTGACCGCCAGCATCGAAGTTACAAGGGACTTACCAACGCCTCCCTTGCCGCTGACAACCGCAATAATATGCTTCACGCTACTGAGGGCGTGAGGCTGCTCCAAGAGACTATTCTTTTCCTTCGACGCACAATTACTACTGCACGTGGAACAGTTATGAGTACATTCTTCTGCCATGTTTTTATTTCCTTTCTTATCTTCTAAAAACTCTTGATCAAGAGAATATTTGCAATATAAGTATTATACACCTTTTTTACCTGTATTTCAAGTGTTTTTCTGTTTTTTAGAGATATTCTAAAGAAAAACAAATAAAGAAGCAGAGCCCTAAAGGCTCTGCTTATTTTGATCGAACGCTTCACTTCAGGAATTGCCGCATCCGCACTTTCCGCCGTGATGATCATCATTGCGGGGCGTATATCCGGGAGGAGAAAACTCCGAGGTTGGAAACGCCATATTACGGAAAATCGAGCAGGGATTATCCTCCTCGGTCGAAATACACTCCTTGTCGGGCACACTGTACTCAGTCGCATTGATCAAATACTGTGCGGGGCGTACGATACGAACCACCGAGAAAATTCCAAGGGAAACGGTCAGGTATCGACCATTCGTATCATTCAGCGTTCCGTTGATCCGTACGGAGACGCTCTCGGGAATATCGTTGCAGCAGCAACAGCAGCCACAGCAGCTCTCTTCCGCTTCACGAACCCTTGCATTCAGGATAATGGGATCAACCACCTCAACGATTGCAATGGGAACGTTTTTCGTCGAGCAGCAGGGTTCGGGAAGAGCGCAGTAATCCGAGGTATCAGGATTGCTCTTGAAGATGCTGACGTTGCTCTCGCTTCCGTAAAGGATCACCTTCTTTTCCAATACGGCAATTCCCTCAAATTCCTGACTCCGTCCGCCGCACAGACATGCCTCGAACACGATCTTAATATAGAATTTGATCGTCACCGAGTAGAATCCGCGGTTGAATCGAACGGGATCGATTCCGATATAGGTCCAGGTAATACACGCACTCTTAGCGCGAACGTTGGTGGTATGCTCCAGAACGTCGTTCCCAAAATCGGTCAATAATACTTTTACGTCTTCAAAGCAGTCTCTGTCTCGGCAAGAATCAAGAATCCGATTGGTTTCAATACAAACCATTTCCGATCTTCCCGAATTTCGATCAGAGGAGCCGCATGAAAATCTGTTATCAGACATGTATCAAATCCTCCTGATTGATTATCAAAGCCAATGGCTTTCTTCTTTATCATAGTATGCCGACCTAACATTTTTTGACAATCTCCGTAAAGATTTTGATTTTTGAAAAATAATTCAATATATTTGTCCGAAACCCTTGAAAAAATATTGAAAATGTATTAAAATATATATATATGTGATTTTTCACATGAAAATAATTTTGTGAGGTCGTTATGAATTCAATCGGCTTTGATAATGATAAATATATTCAGCTTCAGTCCAAAAAAATTCAGGAGAGAATCTCAAGTTTTGGCGGTAAGCTGTATCTTGAATTCGGCGGAAAGCTGTTTGATGATTACCACGCCTCTCGCGTGCTTCCCGGTTTTCAGCCCGACAGTAAGATCAAAATGCTTCTCAATATGAAGGACGATGCCGAAGTGATCATCGTTCTTTCGGCAACCTCCATCGAACAAAATAAGATCCGCGGAGATCTTGGTATTTCCTACGATTTGGACGCGCTTCGCCTGATCGACACCTTTAACGACATCGGTATCGACGTGGGTGGTGTGGTCATTACTCAGTATATGCAGCAGCCCGCCGCCGATTCCTTTATTAAGCGTCTCGAAAATCTCGGCGTGAAGGTCTACCGTCATTACCCCATCGATGGTTATCCTACCAACGTTCGCAAGATCGTCAGCGATGCAGGCTACGGTAAGAATGA